>NZ_RAWP01000269.1:0-472 GCF_003668935.1 Corallococcus sp. AB032C
AGATAATTGTGACAAAGCTCTCTATTGACGTAATCCCAGACTTATAAGGGAGATACTCGCATTGGTGTGCGCTCACGACAGGTAAAAAAAAACCTGCCAGCGATGGCAGGTTTTTTATAACTAAAAAACGAAATTAATCGTCTTTCGGTGCGCGGTTGGCGCGACGACGATCGTTTTCCGTCAGGTGACGTTTACGAATACGGATAGAGGTCGGGGTCACTTCTACCAGTTCGTCATCATCGATGAACTCCAGAGCTTGTTCCAGAGTCATGCGGATAGGCGGAACCAGAACAACGGCTTCGTCAGTACCGGAAGCACGCATGTTGGTCAGTTTCTTACCGGTCAGGCAGTTTACAGTCAGGTCGTTAGAGCGGCTATGAATACCGATAATCTGACCTTCGTAAACTTCTGCACCGTGACCGAGGAACAGCTTACCGCGATCCTGCAGACCGAACAGCGCGAACGCGACCGC
>NZ_RAWP01000270.1:0-472 GCF_003668935.1 Corallococcus sp. AB032C
GGCGCCGAGCGTGCCCATGTTCTCCATGGCGCGGCGAAGGAGGCGCTGGCGCCGGAGCTTGGAGGCTTCGTCGGGGTTGGAGGGGTCTTCGGCCGCCACGTCGTCCTCGTCAAAATCCCAGTCGTCCAGGTCACCGGACAACTCGTCCCCAGTCTGGCCAGAAGCCCCCGCGTTGTCACCGGGGAACGCGGTGGTGCGGGGAGAAGGCAGCGGCTCGAACGTCGCTTCGACGATGGCCTCGACGAGGAATTCGTTGGCGTCGCCCGCCGAGCGGACATCCGAGCGGATGAGGGCTTCCAGGTGGGCGTCCACCTGCTGGAGGGCGGCCTCGAAGGAGGCGGTGAGGTTCTGGGCGGGGTCGTTGGACTCGTCGAAGGAGACGATGCGCCACAGGTCGTCCTCGCTGGCGCGGGTGGGGCGCACGGGCGGAGTGGAGGACGCGGGGAACTTCGGGGGCTGGACGGCCCAGAGG
>NZ_RAWP01000271.1:0-469 GCF_003668935.1 Corallococcus sp. AB032C
CCAGTACCCGGAGCTCGCCCGCTCATCCCTGTCGAGCGAGGCAGGCTCCTCCGCCGGTGGCGAGCAGCCCAAGTTCACGGCGTACACAGCAGGGCGCCACGTCCTGGTGAAGTTCGCGGCCAACGACGACGGCGCCGCCGCTCAGCGCTGGAGAGAGTTGCTCATCTGCGAAGGCCTCGCGCTCGAAGCCGTCCAGGCCGCCGGGATTCCGGCCGCGACCTCACGCTCCCTCCGCGTCGAGGGCTACCAGTTCCTCGAGGTCGAGCGCTTCGACCGAATCGGCGAGCGAGGCCGCAAGGCGCTGCTCTCACTCATGGCCATCGACAACGAGTACCTCGGCCACGAAGGGAAGGGGAGCACCTGGACCAGCGCGGCCCGGTATCTCCTGGAGCGCCAGTCCATCAGCGACGAGGACGCCCGGCGCATTCGCTGGCTCGACACCTTCGGGCAGCTCACCGGCAACACCCAC
>NZ_RAWP01000272.1:0-458 GCF_003668935.1 Corallococcus sp. AB032C
GTCCTGCATGATGATCGCCAGCACCCCTGCCAGCGGCCCGAGGCCGACCGCACGCACGAAAATCAGCCCCCAGATAGCCATGTCGATCCCGCGCAGCACATCAAACAGGCGGCGCATCAGCAGGGCGAGGGTCCCCAGCACCACGCCGCGCATGATGTTGCGGGCGGCGAAGAAGGAGAGCAGCAGCGCCAACACCGTGGCGGTCAGCGTCCCGGCGAAGACGATGGCCAGGGTGACGCCGATTTGCGTAAAGTAATAGCCGAACGGCCAGTTCCAGAAGTCGTGCCAGACGAACATCCGCGCCAGGTAGCGGCCAATCTGCTGCAGGCCGGTGGTCAGCTGTTCGCCGCTGACGCCGAACTGCAGAAAAAACCAGACGTAATAGAGCAGGCAGGCCAGCGCCACCAGCCCGACGTAGCGCAGGTAGCGCCCCTGGACCTGATAGAGCTGCTTATGTT
>NZ_RAWP01000273.1:0-452 GCF_003668935.1 Corallococcus sp. AB032C
ATATAGCGCAGCAGGTGCCGGATCTGATGAGCACGAGCATCACCAGTTGCCGCAGATAGCCGCCGATCACCCCGGCCAGCACCCCGGCCGCGATCCGCATGGCCAGCTGGAACCATCGCCCGGCGCGTTCCCGCAGCCAGGGCAGTACCACCGTTACCTGTGCAGCCAGCAGCAACACCACCACATCCATCCCCAGTGCATCGATCAGCGACAGCAGCGGCAGCAGGTCGGGATTGCAGGCCAGTACGAGCAACAACACGCTGCACAGCAGCGCGAAGGCGCGGCGCCCGGTGGGCAGGGTGGTCCAGCGCAGTAAACGATCAATCAGGGGCATGAATCTTCTGCTCCTTGTCAGAGCGGTGCTCGCAGGCGGTCATTCCGCGCGGACGGGCTGCCGCAGCACGGTCTTCAACCGCGCCGCGTCGGTCCTGCGCGGGTCGCTCAGGTAGATC
>NZ_RAWP01000274.1:0-449 GCF_003668935.1 Corallococcus sp. AB032C
ATATTGGACGACGTGAGGTTAAATAATGCGTTGTCTGCTATACAAACGACAGTAAAACCCATCAGCGAGATTGCCAGGGAAAATGGTTACAAGTGTCCTTCTCGTTTTACTGAAAGGTTCCATAATCGTTTTAAGATAACACCAAGAGAGCTAAGAAAAGCGCCCAGAGAGTAAAAGTATTTCATGAAGGAGCAACAGCATCGATTTTTATTTTGGAAAATAAATACGGCATACTCAACCAATTGTAGCCTGAACAATCCGGTGACTTCTGCGCTAATCGGGGACGTTTCTAAGCACATATAATTGATACTATCTTCCTCCATCACAATTTCAGAAATGCACGTGTGATTTTTTTGCATCCGGCGTTTGGACTATGTGGAGCTCAAGAGTGGGAAAGTTACAAGCGGTTGAGGGGATAATTAAAGGGATGCTTATGACATTAGATATCC
>NZ_RAWP01000275.1:0-448 GCF_003668935.1 Corallococcus sp. AB032C
TGCCTTTATGATAGAATCCCAGCAAGTTATAAACGATGAACTTTTGCCAATCCTGTAACAAGAACGGCTTACCCATAAGTGGCGTGCCGTCTAGCATCTCGCCTTGTTTATGGACGAATGTTTTTTCGATGATTTGAATGACAAACTCGGCTTCTTTCGGATTGAAGTCATATTTTGGATTCTCCAAGTCTTTAAAAAATCGTTTGGCCGCCTGGATCAGCTCACGACAGGCTACCTTACGACCTTCGACTATGCTTTTGGCGTACTCCATCACAGTGTCGTAGTTCTTGAATCCCTTTTTCTTCATGACAATTCACTCAACACCTGCGCAAGCTTCGACTTATTTTGCTGTTCAATCGTGATGGATTCAAATGATTTTGGATTCAAGCATAGTCGGTCGGAGTAAGTCGCTATGTCTTTGCGCAGACTTTCCATTGCGGTGTAAAGG
>NZ_RAWP01000276.1:0-440 GCF_003668935.1 Corallococcus sp. AB032C
GGGCGTGGGCTGGCCCTGGGGCTTCGGCGCCGCCGGCGTGGGCATGCTCCTGGGCCTGATTGCCTTCCTGTCGCTGCAGCGCAAGCTGCTGGGGAACGTGGGCCTGGTGCCGGAGAAGATGGTGGCCGCCGCCGAGGCGAAGCCGGGCACCCCGGAGAAGTCGGGCTTCAGCCGCGACGAAATCGATCGCATCGTCGTGATTTTCATCATTGCCCTCTTCGTCGTCGCCTTCTGGACGGGCTTCGAGCAGGCCGGCGGGTTGATGAACTTGTACACGGACGCGAAGGTCAACCGCACCATCCTGGGCTGGGAGATGCCGACCACCTGGTTCCAGAACTTCAACGCCGTCTTCATCGCCGCGCTGGCGCCGATTTTCGCGGGCCTCTGGAGCAGGCTGGCAGCGCGGGGGAAGGACCCGAGCATCCCCGTGAAGATGGGCC
>NZ_RAWP01000277.1:0-434 GCF_003668935.1 Corallococcus sp. AB032C
GTACAACCACGATCAGAATGACGATCCAGTGTTTCCAGTCAAAGATACACATGGGCAACTCCGTAAAAGAATGAGGTTCAGGCCGACGGCGTGCGGGCTGCTTTTTCCGCGTGGCCAGAGAGGCCGAAGCGGCGTTCGAGTTCATCCAGCACGGCTTGGGGGTGTTGGCCCAGCGCCGCGAGCATTACCAGGCTATGGAACCATAGATCCGCGGTCTCGTAGATGACATCGCTGCAGTCGCCACTGCGCTCGGCGTCCTTGGCGGCGAGGATCGTTTCCACGGACTCTTCGCCCACCTTCTCCAGAATCTTGTTCAAACCCTTGTGGTAGAGGCTGGCAACGTAGGAGCTGTCTGCCGAAGCGCCCTTGCGGGACTCCAGCACCTCGGCCACGCGAGCGAGGGTGTCATTCATGGTTGTGCCCTTGATAAATGG
>NZ_RAWP01000027.1:0-97656 GCF_003668935.1 Corallococcus sp. AB032C
CTCCGGGGTGGCGGGGGCAGGGACGACCAGGCTCTCGCGGGGCACCTCCACCACGATGGGGGCCTGGCCGGAGCGCTGCCGGTTCTCGTCCTCCAGGGAGTAGAAGAGCTGGATCTGCGAGCCGCCCTTCATGACGAGCTCGCCCTTCTGGTTCTCCGCCCAGAGGTCGATTTCGACGAAGTACCGGCCGCCGGAGCCGTGGCGGTCGCTCACGCGGCCCTTGCAGACCACGGTGTCGCCCGGCCACACCATCTTGATGAAGCGGACGTTGTAGCGCCGCAGCTGGCCGCCGCGGGCCCAGTCGCTGATGAGCTGGCCCAACATGCCCATGACGAGCATGCCGGGGGCGTAGACGGACGGCATGCCCACGCTCTTGGCGTAGAGCTCGTCCACGTGCACGGGGTTGTAGTCGCCGGAGGCGCCCGCGTAGCGCGACAGCTGGACGCGGTCCACCGGGGCCTTGGCCAGCGCCGGCAGCTCGTCACCGACGCGGATGGATTCGAAGTAGAGCTTGCGCGCGGGCATCAGACGTTCTCCTTGGCGGCACGCACCACGAGGGTCCGGCGGGCGCGGAAGACGAGGTTGCCCTCTTCGTCCCGGCCTTCGTCCTCGATGACCGCGATGTCCATCTTGCCGGACATGCCCGGCCGCTCGAAGACGTCCGACACGCGGGTGGACACGTAGATGCGGTCCCCCGCGAAGATGGGCCGCTCGTAGTCGAAGCCCTGTTCGGCGTGCAGCAGGCTCTTGATGCCCACCCCCAACAGCTCCCGGAGGTCCGCGGCGGAATGGAACGACGCGGGGAACGTGGGCGGCGCGACGATGGTGGGGTAGCCCGAGGCCCGGGCGTACTCCTCATCGTAGTAGATGGGATTGTAGTCGCCGATTGCCTCGGCGAAGCGCCGGATGGCGCCCTTCTCCACCTCGTTGAGCGTCGGCGGCGAGGCGCGGCCAATCGCGTTCTTGTCCAGCATTTCCCTCTCCTGATGAACCTTCAGCGACCTGACGGAAGCTCGAGCACCGTCAGGAGCCCGGCCTCCGCGGCCGTCAAACGTGGCGCGGCATTCACCAGCGCGTTCGCGGTGGCCCGGTCGCCCGCCACTCCCCCCGGTATCTCAAGCACCAGCCTGGGATCCGCGTCGATCTCGATGCGATCCCGTGGGTTCTCCGCCCCTACCGCGATGGTCAGCTCGAGGCGGACCCGCTCCTGCCCCTCCTCCAAACCCACCACGGACTGGAACATGCCCGCGACGCGGCCTTTCTTCACGACAAATGCGCCGCCGGTGATGTCCTCCTCGGCGAACACGGGCGCGACCTCCTCCTCGAAGTCGTCGCAGTCCAGCCCCAGCCCCACCGCCGCCAGCGCCGCGGACTCCACCAGCCCCACGTGGCCCAGTTCCTCGCGGTCCACCAGGTCGAAGAACTCCTCCTCCGTCAGGCCCGCGCCCACCTTGCGCTGCAGGGCCTCACGGCGCGTGCGCGCGTCCACCACGCGGCTGGCCAGCACCTTGCGCACGGGGCCGCACACCTGACCGGCGCTGGCCACCAGGCGGTCCAGGACGAAGCCCGGGTTCACGCCCGTGCCCACGATGGCGACGCCCGCCTTCTCCGCGGCGCGCTCCAGCTTCTCCGCCAGCTCCGGGTACTTGAGGTGCGGGAACGCCAGCTCCTCGCAGGTGCTGGCCACCGGCAGGCCCAGCTTCAGCGCGTCCAGCAGCTGATCCATCACCTGGGAGAGCCGAGAGCTGGTGGCGTGCAGCACCACCACGCCCTTGCGGCGCCCCACGGCGCGCTCCAGCGAGTCCGCCACCTTGAAGCGCGGGCCGGCCAGCCCCAGCACGTCGCCCAGGGGACGACCCACCAGGGAGGGCTGCGGGTCCACCGCGCCCATCAACTCCACTTCGGGGGACGACAGGGCTGCCCTGGCAATCTCCTGCCCGATAAACCCCAGCCCCATCACCACCACCGGCACCGGCCCATCAGGGGCTCTAGCCATCGGAGATTGCTCCCGAATTCCAAGGGGTTACAGCCATTTACGTTGGGTAGGCAGCCACCATAGAACACGGCTCGACGGGCAGGCAAGCAGGACGTGGAATCCAGCGACCACCTGTTTCAGGGAAACCTCAAGAATTCCGGCAGTTTGGCGGCACTGGAAAGCTTGGGGGGGCCTGTCTGGCCGCCTGTGGACCGGCTATAAGAGTCTGAGAAAAACGCAGCCCACTCGCTCGGAGCGTATCAGCCCATGGCCCGAATCCTCGTGGTGGACGACGACGTGCTCATCCTCGCGGCGCTGTCCCGGATCCTCCAGGCGGAGGGTTACGAGGTCGTGACACACAGCGATCCGGTGGTGGCGGCGCGGGAGCAGGGGTTCGACGTCGTCATCACGGACTTCATGATGCCGTACCTCAACGGCATCGAGCTGTTGTCGGCGCTCCGGGAGAAGAACCCTCGCGCGGTGCGGCTGATGTTGACGGCGGCGGCGGACTTCAAGACGGCGTCGGAGGCGGTGAACCGGGGCGAGGTCTTCCGGCTCCTGGGCAAGCCGTGGGCGCTGAGCGACCTGACCAGCAGCGTGCGGCAGGCCTTCGAGCACCACCGGCTGGTGGCCGCCAACGAGCGGCTGACTCGCGAGGTCGCGGAGAAGAACGCGGAGCTCCTGGCCATCAACGAAGGCCTGGAGCGCCGGGTCATCGAGCGCACCACGGGACTGCTGGACGGGCTCATCAGCGCGCTGGACTACCGGGACACGGAGACGCAGTGGCACTCACGGCGCGTGTCGCTGTACGCGCGGCGGCTGGCGCAGGAGATCGGCCTCACCGGACCGGCGCTGGACGTGGTGGAGCAGGGCGCGCTCCTGCACGACATCGGGAAGATTGGCGTGCGTGACTCCATCCTGCTCAAGCCCGGGCCGCTCACGCCGGAGGAATGGGTGGAGATGAAGCTGCACCCGGAGTTCGGCTACCGGATGCTGGCGAAGATGCCGTACCTGCACGAGGCGGCGCTCATCGTCCTGCAGCACCAGGAGCGCTGGGACGGCAAGGGCTACCCGCTGGGGCTCCAGGGCGAGGAGATCGTCATCGGGGCGCGCATCTTCTGCCTCGTGGACACGCTGGACGCCATCACCTCCGACCGGCCCTATCGCAAGGGGCGCCCCATGAGCGTGGCGCGCGACGAGGTCCGCCGCTGCGCGGGCACGCAGTTCGACCCGATGCTCGCGGAGGCGTTCCTCGGCCTGCCGGAGACGGAGTGGGCCCGCATCCGCCGTGAGGTGGAGACGATGGAGGAGGCGGAGAGCCACCGCTGGACGGGCGCGAACCTCAACGCCCAGGGCGAGCCGGTGCCCGCGCGCGCCGCCGGGGCCTGACGCGCGAGGGGCCTGCTTCAGGGGGCGCGGGTACCGACGAGGACATCTTCGATGATCGTGCCCTCCAGCAGCGCGTCCACCACGTCCATGCCTTGAATCACTTCACCAAAGGCCGTGTAGCGGCCGTCCAGGTGCGGCTGCGGTGAGTGGGTGAAGAAGAACTGGCTGCCGCCAGTGTCCTTGCCCGACAGCGCCATCCCCACGGTGCCTCGCGCATACGGCTGGCGCGTCATCTCGCAGCGGATGGAGTAGCCAGGCCCACCCTCCCCGTCTCCGCGCGGATCTCCGCCCTGCGCGACGAAGTCCGGCACCACGCGGTGGAAGGTGATGCCCCGGAAGTAGCCCTGCTTCGCGAGCGCCATCAGGTTGCCGCCCGTGAGCGGCGCATCCGGATCCAACAGGACGGTGATGTCGCCCTTGCGCGTGCGCAGCGTGAGCGTCGTGCCGGAGGGCGCTGCCGGCGGACGGTACGTCTCCGGAGGCAGCTCCACGCGGGAAGAGCGGACCGGCGCTCCCGTGAGCGTGGTGAGGGACTCGGCCGCGATCCGGCGCACGTTGGCGTGTGGATGGGTCAGCCATTCGCGCATGCGGGGTTCCGCCGCGAGGCCCTTCAACGCGACGAGCGCGCCAGCCACCGCCTCCGCCAGGTCCGGCTCCTTGGGGACGCGGTCGGCCAGGGCCTCCAGCGCGGGCAGGGCTTCGGCGTCCTTCAGCTTGCCGGCGGCGGACGCGGCCAGTCCCGCCACCACCGCGTCCCCTCCTCCGATGAGCGCGCGAATGGGCGCCAGCGCTTCGGGCACGGGGCGCTCGGAGAGGACGTCCAGCGCGGCGCCGCGCACGATGGGGCTCACGTGGTCCAGGTAGGGCACCGCGAACGCAGCGCCGGTGGGCTGCCCCTTGAACTGCGCCACCTCGTGCAGTCCCAGCGCGAGCCATCGGGCTTCGGGGACGCGGCCGTAGCCGCACTGGAGGACCTGCTCCAGAGTGCCCAGTTGTCGGTCCATCGCCGCCGCGAACCGGCAGTCCAGCCAGGCGAGGTCCGTGTGGGCTTCGTCGGACACGGCGGTGCGGTCTGCTTCCGCCAGCGCACTCCTCATTCGCGACAACACCGGCCGGCCCTGGAGCGGAAGTCCCTGCTGCGCCACCGCCAGCAACACGTGGCCTTTCGCCGCCTTCCCCTCCGCCACCTGCTTCGCCAGGTGCGACTGGCCTTCCAGTGCGCTCAGCGGGGCACAGGGTGAGCCGGCCTCGCACTTCGCGGCGAGCTTCGCCAGCGCACGCGCCACCTCCGCCGACGTGCGGGACGTGGCTTCGCCCAACATCAGGTTCAGCGCCAGCGCGTCCCGCGGGCTGCCCAGGTCGCCCAGGCTCTTCACGCACGGGGCCATCACATCCGGTATCGAATTGGCAACGCAGGAGCGGAGCGCATCCACGCCGTCCAGCCGCTTCGACGCAGCCAGAAGGTACGCCCCGGCGACGTTCACTTCGCTCCGCAAGCGGGGATCCAGCAGCGCGCGGATCGTCTCCAGGGGGACGTTCGCCACGGCCGCGGGTCCGGCCTTGCGCGCGGCCACGCCCAACGCCGTCGCCGCGGCCTCGGCCCAGGGGCCATTGGCCGGAGACAGTCGGGCCGTCAGCACCTCCACGGCGCCAGGCGTGGCCAGCTTGCCCAGGGACTCCAGCAGCGTGTCGTGCACCCGGGCGTAGGCTTCCGAGGCCTCGGCGCGCACCAGCGCTTCCGTGAGCGCCGCCCGTGCGGCCTCCGGAAGCGGCTCCCACGACTGCGCCAGCTCACCCGCCGCGAAGGCGGCCTCGTCGCGCACGGCAGTGCGCCGCGCCGTCAGCCCGGCGAGGACGGCCTCCAGCGTCTCCACGTCCTGGATCCGCGCCAGGGCCCGGAGGGCGCGCACGCGCACGGCCCAATCCGGCGCGGAGGTGGCGAACCGCACCAGGTCCCCGCCTCCCAGGGAGCGGCGGTCCTCCCAGTCCTGGATCCGCTCGATGGCCTTCGAGGGCTCGACCGGGGGCGGAGGCACGTCGGGCGTCGGCACCGAGCGGACACAGGCGCTCGCGAGGAGGAATCCGGCGGACACGGCGGCGGGCAGGCGGGCCATGCTCGAACGGGCTAGGTCAATTCCCCGCGAAAATCCAGGGGTTATGGCGCTGAACGGGTTTGACAGCCGCGCGCTGGGGCCGGGAAGATATCGGGCCGTTTCCCCCCTCCCGGAGCACCGGCCCTGAACTGCCCAGGCTGTAATCGCAAGGTCGCGGAAGACACCGCCATCTGCCCCCACTGCGACCACATCATCGACGAGTCCTTCCTCGGGGGAGCCGGGGATGAGGGGGACTCTGGCGGCGATGACGAGAGCACCGGCGTCCGGCCGCCGCCGCGCTCGCGGCCCCCTCCGGCCCGCGCCGCTCCGGAGCCTCGCGCGCGCCCCGCTCCGGCCCGCGCCAGGACGGGCGCCCGCCCCGCCGCGCCGCCGCCGAGCGAAGACGCCACCAACGTGCGGAGCATGGACGACATCGCCCGGGAGAAGGCCCAACGTGCCGCTCCTCCCGCCCGGGGCGGTGGCGCCGCCAAGGCCGCGCCCGCCCGTGCGCCGGCCCGCCGCGCCTCGGCACCCGCTCCTGTCGATGAGGATGAGGACGACGCGGGCGACGCGGTGGCGGACCCCTGGTCCCGAGAGGCCCGTGAGCTGGAATCTTCTCGCTCGCCCATTGATGATCCGGAGGTCCTGCTGGACGACGCGCGCTCGTTCCTGGGCGAGCTGCAAGGCGGCGACCGCATCGCGTTCTGGGGCGCGACGCTGGTGGTGCTCTCCTGCTTCATTCCGTGGAAGGAGACGGCGGAGGGCGGCGACTTCCTGGGCCTCATCAGCCTGGGGTTCATCTCCTTCATCTTCGCCGTCGCGACCATGGTCTTCGTGGGCCTGCGGGCGCGTGAGGTGATGACCTGGGTGAACCCCATGCTGCCGTGGGGCGCGCAGATGGTCTGCAGCGTGGTGACCCTCGTCTGGTCGCTGGTGTTCCTGAAGCTCTCCTCGGACACCACCCTCGTGCCCTCGCCCATGGGCAACGCGGAGATGATGAACTCGTCGCCGAGCATCGGCTGTTTCCTGGGCATCCTCGGCGGCGTCATCGCGGTGCTGGGCACACTGATGGGCCTGAAGCGCCAGGAGTAGGCCCGAGGATTTCGCTGCCGCGCCGGACATGAGGCGGGCTACCGTCGCCCGCCACCATGTCCGACGCCACGCCCCTCTCCCGCCTCCTCGACGCGCTGGGCTCGGCCGTCGTGGGCCAGCCCCGCGTGCTGGCCGACCTGGTGACGGCCTTCCTCGCGCGCGGCCACGTGCTGCTGGAGGGCGTGCCCGGGGTCGCCAAGACGCTCACCGCGCGCAGCATGGCGGGGGCGCTGGGCCTGTCCTTCTCCCGCGTGCAGTTCACCCCGGACCTGATGCCCGCGGACATCCTGGGCACCAACGTCTTCCAGCCGCAGGAGCAGACCTTCCGCCTGATGAAGGGCCCCGTCTTCACGGAGGTCCTGGTCGCGGATGAAATCAACCGCACGCCGCCCAAGACGCAGGCGGCGCTCCTGGAGGCCATGGAGGAGCGGCAGGTCACCATCGACGGCGTCACGCACGCGCTGCCGCCGCACTTCTTCGTCGTCGCCACGCAGAACCCGCTGGAGCTGGAGGGCACCTATCCCCTCCCCGAGGCGCAGCTGGATCGCTTCCTCATGCGCGTGCGCGTGGGCTACCCGGATGGCGACGCTGAGACCTCGCTCCTGCGCGCCTTCCACCAGCGCGAGGGCCGACCACCCGCCGTGTCCCGCGTGCTGGACGCCGCCACGCTGACGGAGCTGCAGGACCGCGCCGCGCGCGTCGCGTGTGACGACTCCATCCTCCAGTACGTGGTGCAGCTCGTGCGCGACACCCGTGCACACCCCCGCGTGCGGCTGGGCGCGAGCCCTCGCGCGGCGCAGGCCCTGCTCGCGGCGTCCAAGGCGCACGCGGCGCTCCGGGGCACCGACTTCGTCACCCCGGACGACGTGAAGTCCGTCACGCCCAGCGTCCTCAACCACCGCCTCCTGCTCAAGGCCGAGGCGGAGGTGGAGGGCGTCACCGCGGACGACGTGCTGAGGCAGATGCTCGAACGGGTGCGAGTGCCCCGGTGAGCCTCGGGCGCCCCGTCCCCAGCGGCCTCGCCGTGGCGCTGTTCGCCGGAGCGCTGGTGCCCGCCGCGCTCGCGGTGGCGAGCCCCGCCTTCGGTTGGCTGGCGCTCGCGGTGGACGTGGCCGTCCTGCTCCTGTGCGCGGTGGACTTCCTGCGCGCGCCGCATGCCCGTGACGTCGACGCACGCCGCGAGGTGGAGCCCATCCTCTCCTCCGGCGTGGACAACACCGTGCGCTGGGAGCTGCGTTCGCGAACGGACAGGCCCGTGCGCGGCGAGCTGCGCGACGAGCCGCCCCTGGACGTGGAGAGCCACGGCCACCGGCAGCCCTTCACGCTGGAGCCGGGAGACACCACGCGGCTGACGTACCGCGTGCACCCTCCCTCCCGGGGCGATGCGCGCTTCGGCGACGTGAACCTGCGCCTGATGGGGCCCCTGGGTCTGTGCTCGCGGCAGGTGCGGCTGCCCGCGGGTCAGGACGTGAAGGTGTATCCGGACCTGCGCGCCCTCTCTCGCGAGGCGCTGACGCTGGCGCGCGCGTCGGAGGCCGTGTCCGCGCGCACGCTCCTGCGCAAGTCCGTGGAGGGCCGCGAGTTCGAATCGCTGCGCGAGTACCGCCCCGGCGACGACTACCGGCACATCGACTGGAAGTCCTCCGCGCGCCACGGCCACACGCTGGTGCGCACGTGGCAGCCGGAGCGCAACCAGCCGGTGCTGCTGCTGCTGGACTGCGGCCGTCACATGGCGGGCCGGGTGCAGGGGCGCCGGAAGCTGGATCACGCGGTGGACGCGGCGCTGCGGCTGGCGCGCGTGAGCCTGGACGCGGGGGACGTGGTGGGCGTGCTCGCGTTCGCCAGCGACGTGCGCACCTTCCTGCCCCCGCGCAAGGGCGCGGAGCACCTGCGCCTCATCACCGAGTCCCTCTACCGCGCGGAGGCCGGCCTGGAGGAGAGCGACTACGGCCGCGCGTTCGACTTCGCCTTCGCACGCCAGACGCGCCGCGCGCTGGTGGTGCTCTTCACCGACCTGGTGGATCCGGACGCGTCCTCCGCGCTCCTCACGCGCACGCTGGCCCTGCGCCCCCGGCACCTGCCCGTCGTCGCGTCACTGCTGGACGAGGACCTGGAGGCCGCCGCCACCGACGTTCCTGGCGACGCGACGTCCGCCTACGCGCGGCAGGTCGCCTCCCGCATGGAGTCCGAGTACCGCCGCACCGCCACCACGCTGCGTGACGCGGGGGCGCTGGTGGTGCGCGCACCAGCACGCGGATTCGGCGCCGCTGCACTCAACGTGTACCTGGACGTGAAGGCGCGCGGGCGGCTCTGAGCGCTCACGACGCATTCGTCAAGCCCTTTGAGACATTCCAACGCTCGCGCGCGCATGTGTCACTCCGCCGAACAGCATGCTTGCCAATCGCGCGGAGGCCGAGTTTTCGGCCTCCGGGAGGACCCCCTTTACAGATGGCGATCGCTGCCCACAATGGCGCGCCTCAACTGTTCGCGCGCACGCGCGCACGCTCCAAACCGGACGGGAGGCGGGACTTGGCGGAGGTCGCGAGGGGTTTGAAGCTGGAAGTGGAAGCAGACGCCGCGGCCATCGCGGCCCGTGCCGCGGAGGAGCTGGTGGAGGCGGGGCTGACGCCCTTCCACGAGCGGCTCCTCGCCGAGGAGTTGCTCGCGCGCAGCGGTGACACGCAGCAGCGGCTGGCGAACGCGCTGGCCGAAGCGAAGGTGGACCTCAACCCGCATCAGGTCGAAGCGGCGATGTTCGCGCTGGACGCGCTGTCGCGCGGCGGCTGCATGCTCGCGGACGAGGTGGGCCTGGGGAAGACCATCGAGGCGGGCCTCGTCATCGCCCAGCTCATGGCGGAGGGAAAGAACCGCATCCTCATCCTCGCCCCCGCCGTGCTGCGCGCGCAGTGGAACGCTGAATTGCGCGAGAAGTTCGACCTGGACAGCGTCCTCGTCGACGGCCGCGACGTGAAGAAGCACAACAACTGCTTCGATCAGCCCTTCCCCGTCATCTGCTCGCACCCGTTCGCGGCGAACCGCTCCGCGCTCGTGTCGGAGATTCCGTGGGACCTGATCATCATCGACGAGGCCCACCGGCTCCGGAACGCGCACCGGCCCAACAACAAGACGGGCCAGGCGCTGCGCGCGTCGCTCGCGGGCCGCCCCAAGCTGCTGCTCACCGCCACCCCGCTCCAGAACGACCTGATGGAGCTGTTCGGCCTGATGTCGCTGCTGGACGAGCAGATCCTGGGCCCCGAGCACGCCTTCCGCAGCCGCTACCGCGCCGACGAGGGCGGCGGCATGACGGAGGCCGCCGCGTGCGAGCTCAAGGAGCGGCTGGCCCCGGTGGTGCAACGCACGCTGCGCCGTCAGGTGCGCGAGTACGTCCGCTACACCAACCGCCGCAGCATCGTGGAGGACTTCCTCCCCTCCCCCGAGGAGCACGACCTCTACGAGAAGGTCAGTGAGTACCTGCAGCGCTCGGAGGCCGCGGCCATCGAGCCGGGCAAGAAGACGCTCCTGACGCTGTGCTACCGCAAGCTGCTGGCCTCCTCCACGTTCGCCATCGCGCCCACGCTGCGGCGGCTGTCGGAGAACCTGGAGAAGCGCCTGTCGGCCGCGCGGCTGGGACAGCAGGCCCTGTCGCTCTTCGAGCCGGAAGAGGCCAAGCAGTTCGTGGAGGAAGGCGAGGAGTGGTCAGACGACCCCGCCAAGGCGCCCCAGGTCCGCACGCTGGAGCAGGAGGTCTGGGAGCTGCGCCAGTACGCGGACCTCGCGGACTCCATCCGCATCAACGCCAAGGGCGAGGCGCTCAAGCGCGCCCTGGACCGCACGTTCGCGGTGATGCGCACGCACTCCTGGCCGGAGAAGGCGCTCATCTTCACGGAGTCCAAGCGCACGCAGCAGTACCTCTTCAGGCTGCTGTCGGACCACGGCTACAAGGACAAGATTTCGCTCCTGTCCGGCGACGCTGGCGGCACGCCCGAGGAGCGCCGGGCGCTGGTGGAGGAGTTCCGCCACAAGTCGCAGATCCTCATCTGCACGGAGGCCGGTGCCGAAGGCCTCAACCTCCAGTTCTGCAACCTGGTGGTGAACTACGATTTGCCGTGGAACCCGCAGCGCGTGGAGCAGCGCATCGGCCGGTGCCACCGCTACGGCCAGCAGCGCGACGTGCTGGTGGTGAACTTCCTCAACCGGCAGAACGCGGCGGACGCGCGCCTGTTCGAGCTGCTGGAGAAGAAGCTCAACCTCTTCGACGGCGTGTTCGGCGCGTCCGACGAAATCCTGGGCGCGCTGGAGAGCGGCGTCGACTTCGAGCGCCGCGTGCTGGACATCTACCAGTCCTGCCGCGACCCGAAGGACATCAACGTCGCCTTCGACAAGCTGCGCGAGGAGCTGGAGGGCACCATCAACCAGCGCATGACGTCGATGCGCTCGGTGGTGCTGGAGCGCTTCGACGGCGACGTGCGCCGCCGGCTGCGCGTGGCGGGAGACGCGGCCAAGGAGGTCGTGGCCAAGCGCCAGCAGGAGGCGAGGGCGCTCACCGGCTCCGTGCTGGGCAGCCGCACCTCCGGACGGCTCCAGGTGGCCAAGGCCGCCTACGCGGTGCGCGACCGCACCCAGGACACCGTCAGCTACCTGCAGCTGGACGCGGCGGGCCTGCCCTCACGGCTGGCGCGGCTGGCCGGCAGCGAGGGCTGGTGGTTCGTCTACAAGTTCGAGACGACGGGCCTCAAGCCGGAGGAGAAGCTGGTCCACCTGGTGCTGGTGAAGGACCGGGACGGCGGCTTCCGCGCCCTGCCGCTGACGGACGGCGTTCACTTCACGAAGCTCGACGCCAAGGAAGAGAAGCGCCGTCAGCCCGCGCCGGTGTCGGTCCAGCTCATGCAAGAGCAGTCGCTCATGACCGCCAAGGATGAGCTGATTCGGGCCGCGGAACGGCGCAACGCCTTGGAGCTGGACAAGGCCAAGGAGCGCGCGGACCGCTACGTCGAGGACTGCCTGATGGAGTCCCGCGAGGTTGTGGAGTCCGCCCGTCAGGCGTGGTTCGACGCGCGCAAGGAAGTCTCCGGCATCGAGGACGTCGCGGAGCGCGCGAAGGCGCGGGCGCACTCGGACCGGCAGGAGCGCGATTACCGCCGCAAGCTGGCGTCGCTGCGCAACGAGGAGGAGAAGCGCTACGCCTCCAAGGATCGGCAGATGGCGGAGCTGGCCAACAAGGCCCGCGTGACGGAGAAGCGCACCCTTATCGCGTCCGCGTACTTCTGGCTGTCCTGAGCCCCGTCACAGGGGCTTGAGCCGCACCCACGTCGCGCCCCAGCCTCCGTCCGCTTCGGAGGCTGTCTGGAAACCTTCCACTTCCGGCAGCGTGGGCAGCAGGGACTGGACGGTGCGCCTCAGCGCGCCCGTGCCCTTGCCGTGGATGATGCGCACGTCGAGCACGCCCTTCTGGCGGCAGGCCCAGAGGTACTCGGTGACGAGTTCCTTCACCTCGCGAGGCTGGAAGAGATGCAGGTCGAGGTTTCCATCGACCGGAATTTCTACTGCTCCCAGCTCGCCTCCCAGCTCATCTGGCGTGGGCGGAGGCTCCGGACCCTCCGGCGGCAGGGGCGGGAGTGGCTTTCGGCGTGACACCGTAGCGTGCCTCCTCCTGGCGCTGCTTCTCCTCGGCCGCCAGGCGCTGACGCTCGCGCGCCAGCCGGAACTCTTCCTTGAGGCTGGTGATCTCCCCCTTGAGCGAGGTGATGTCCTCCTTCACCGCTCGCGGGTGGCTTTCGCCAGCCGGGTCGTGATGGTTGCCCGCACGCTTGCCCTCCGAGCCGGCTCCACCGGAGGCGGTCATCTGCATCAACAGCGCGGCCAGGGTCATCACCATCATGAGCATTCACGTAAGCAAGCGCCGTGCTCGCGCGCAAGTCATGTTGCGTGAACGGCGCCTCTCTGGCCGCCCTCCTCCTTGTGTGACACGACGCGTTCCGCGAGCCGGACGGCGGACAGCGGGGCGCTCCCTTCCGCCTTGTTGTTGATGATCACGAAGACGGGACGCTCCCGTCGCACCGCCGCCATGCACACGCGGGCCAGCACGTCGCGGGTGCCCACGTCCTCGTCCACCAGCCGGTTGAAGGGCGCATAGCGGGCGTAGGCCTCCTCGTAGCCGAGGTTCGGCGGAAGCATCCAGCGCACCACCACGGCGCGGGCCTCGAAGGCGCGCGTGAGCTTCGCCTGTCGAGCGACGGGCGGCATGTGGGCCCACACCGCGAGCACCGGGCTCACACCCGTGTCCGCGAGCGCCTGGGCGAAGCCCTCCGTGAGCAGCTCCTCGTTGCGCACCTCCACCGCGTACAGCGGTCCCCGGGGCAGCGCGGAGAAGAACGCGTGCAGCCGCTCCACGAAGCGGCCCGCGCCGCCCAGCGCCGCGGGGTCCTGCGGCGGGAACTGGAAGACGAGCGGCCCGGCCTTGTCGCCCAGCCCTTCCAGGAACGGCGCCACCACGTGGTCCACGGCGTAGGCCGCCTGGAGGAAGCGCTCGTTCACCTGCCCCCGGTGCGCTCCATAGCGCTCGTGCACGGGGAAGCGCGCCAGCGTGCAGGCCTCGTGGGCCTTCACCAGGAAGCGGAAGCCGTCCGGCACCTGCTGCGCGTACTCAGCGAAGGTCGTTGCCGGCACCGGCGCGTAGAACGTCCGGTCGATGCCGACCGTGCGCAGCACCGGGTGGTGCGCGTAGGCAGCCAGGCCCTCGCGCGCCAGCTGGGTCGTGCTGGCCTCATGGTCGTAGACGAGCCCGTTCCAACCCGGGAAGGTCCATGACGACGTGCCCAGGTAGACGCCGCGCGGGAGCTGCTCGCCCAACATGCGCAGGCCGTCGGACGGCTCGGCGGGTCCCACCGGCTGGGTCCTGCGCCGCGACGACGCGGGTGGCTCCTCTACCGCTCCGGTGAAGAGGTCGAACTGCGCGGGTCGTCGCGGTGCGCTCATGCGTGCAGCTCCTCTCCCTCGTTGGGGACGGCGGGGAAGCCCTGGGAGTAATCCCCGAGCCCAGGCGATGCAGCAGGTTGCCCCGATTCAGGGGGACGTTCCAGGTTTCCGGCACGCCCCCCAGGCGGCCGGCCACGCACGGACAGTCCTCTTCCAATCACCACGGTATGTGATTGGACCTTTGTCCAAATGCAAACCCAGTCGCCTCGCTGTAAGCTAATTAAACCAAGGAATTCGGCATTACTCATGTAAAGCTTGGACGGGATTGCAACGGCCGGGGGGCCTCATGGACTGGTCGTTGACCGCATCGCTGCTCGCGGAGCGGGACACGCGGCCCATCGTCGTGATGGACCGGCGCGGCCGCATCGAGCTGGCGAACGGCGCTTTCACGTCGCTCCTGGGCCGGCCGCGTGAGGAGTTGTTGGGGCGCCGCTGGACGGATGTCTGCACGCCGCGCGAGCACGGACGCGAGGTGGGACAGGCGCTGCGGGCCATCTTCACCAGCGCCGAGACCCGACTGGAGACGGAGGTGCTCACGCGCGACGGCGAGCGGCTGCCGGTGGAGCTGGACGTGGCCGCCGTGGGCCGCCCTCCCCTGCGGCTGGTGGCCATCGTCACGCGCTCCGCTCCACCCCTCTCCGTCCCCGAGCGCACCGACTTCCCGGAGCCGGTCCGGGCCTACGGAGCACACCAGGAGCTGAGCTACGAAATCTCCACCGAGCTGTCGTCGTTCGGGACGCTCAAGGCGGTGTGGACGACCGGAGAGACGCGACAGGAGGAGATGGTGGGCCGGCCGTGCTTCGGCGCCTTCGCGCACCGCGACGCACCCTGCCTGGACTGTCCGCTGACGATGGCGGCGCCTGTCTCCTGGCCGCACACCATCGTGCGGCAGGCTGCCGAGCATGCGGAGGGCTACGAGGTCGTCACCGCCACCCCCACGGGCGCCGGAACCGCGCGTGTCAGCGTTCACACCATTGGTGATGAAACACTCAGCGGCCTCTTCGAGGCGAAGGTGCGGCGCATGGCGAACGCCGCGCGGCTGTCCGAGCGGGAAGGCGATGTTTTGCGATATCTCGCGCTCGGCCGCTCGCCAACCGACATCTCGACCGTGTTAGGAATTACCGAGCGCACTGTGAAATTCCACCAGGCCAACCTGCTCCGGAAGCTGGGCGCGGAGACGCGATACGACCTGCTCCGCCTGTTCTTCTGATCAGGGCGCCTTCCCTCTGGGACAGCTTTCAGGCCGTTGACTTTGGAGGATGCTGGGACTTCGACTCTGGAGTCTTGTGGGTCGGGGGGGCCGTTGCCCATGGGCAGCGCCAGGCAAAACCGTCTCATCAAACACATACAGCCTGAGTGGGCTTCCGTCCAAGGGGCGCCCTGCGCGTGAGTGACACTCCGGGCTGGGACGACGTGATGCGGGAGTTCCTCCTCGAGTCCCGCGAGCACGTGCAGAGCATCGAGGCGACGGTGCTGGAGCTGGAGGCGCAGCCGGGCTCGCAGCCGCTGCTGGCGCAGCTGTTCCGGGCCCTGCACACCGTGAAGGGCACCTGCGGCTTCCTGGGCTTCAGCCGCCTGGAAGCGCTGATGCACGCCGCCGAGGAGATGCTCGGCCTGGCGCGCGACCGGCGCCTGGTGCTGGACCGCGAGCGCGTGTCCACGCTGCTGGCGCTGGCGGACGCGGCGCGCGGGACGCTGGAGCACATCGAGGCGACGGGGCTGGAGCCCGTGGCGGACCACGCCGCGCTGCTCGCTCGAATGGCGGGCGCGGCGGCGGGCTCCGCGCCGCTGGAGGTATCCGAGCCCCTGACGCCTCCGGGCGCCGTGCCCTGGCGCGGCGCCGCGACCGGGGTGGACTCCAAGCTGCGCGTGGACGTGGCGCTGCTGGACCGGCTGATGAACCTGATGGGCGAGCTGGTGCTGGCGCGCAACCGCATCCTCCAATGCGCGGCCTCGCCCACGCCGGGCGCGGACCTGCTCACCGCGTCGCAGCGGTTGGACGTCGTCACCACGCAGGTGCAGCAGGTGGTGATGAAGACGCGGCTCCAGCCGGTGGGCCAGGTGTGGAACCGCTTCCCCCGGCTGGTGCGTGAGCTGGCGCACGGATGCGGCAAGCAGGTGCGTCTGCAATTGCAGGGCGCGGACACGGAGCTGGACAAGACGCTGGTGGAGGCACTGCATGATCCGCTCACCCACCTCTTGCGCAACGCCGTGGACCACGGCGTGGAGACGCCCGAGCAGCGCCTCGCCACGGGCAAGCCGCCCGTGGGGTGCCTGACGCTGAGCGCGTCGCATGAGGGCGGGCTCGTGCACCTGGGCATGTCCGACGACGGCGCGGGCATCGACGTGCAGCGCGTGCGGCAGGTCGCTGTTCAGCGAGGCCTGCTCACGGCTGATCAGGCGGCGCGGATGCCGGACGCGGACGCGATGATGCTCATCTTCATGCCGGGCTTCAGCACCGCGGAGCACGTCACGTCGCTGTCCGGCCGGGGCGTGGGCATGGACGTGGTGCGCTCGCAGGTGGAGCGCATTGGCGGCACCGTGGAGGTGCACAGCCGGCCCGGCCAGGGCACGACGTTCACCCTGAAGATTCCCCTCACGCTGGCCATCATCCCGGCGCTGCTCGTCACCTGCCGGGGGGACCGCTACGCGCTGCCGCAGGCCTCCCTGCGGGAGGTGGTGTTCCTGGAGCCGGACCAGGCGCGCAGGGACATCACCCGCATCCAGGGCGCGTGCGTCCTGCGGCTGCGCGGGGAATTGCTGCCGCTGGTGGTGCTCGCCGCCGAGCTGGGCGTGGGGCCGGCGATGCCGGACCTGGACGAGGGCGCAACCGTCGTCGTGCTGCAGGCCGGTGAGCGCACCTTCGGGTTGTGGGTGGACGCCATCCACGACACGGAAGAGATCGTCGTCAAGCCGCTCTGGAAGCACCTGAAGGGGCTGGCCTGCTACGCGGGCGCGACGGTGCTGGGCGACGGGCGCGTGGCGCTCATCCTGGACGCCATGGGCCTGGGCCGCCGCGCGGGCTTGGTCACCGAGGCGCAGGCCCAGGTCGTCATTCCGGAGGCCGCCGCGGAAGCACCGGCGCCGGAGGAGCCGCGCGAGCGCGTGCTGCTGTGCCGCAATGGCGCTGAGGGCCGCGTGGCCATTCCGCTGTCGCGCGTGGCCCGGCTGGAGGAGCTGCCCGCATCGGACATCGAGCGGCTGAGCGGAGGCATGGAGATGGCGCGCTACCACGGGCAGTTGCTGCCGCTGGTGCGCGTGGCGTCCGTGCTGGAGGCGAGGCCCGGCGCGACGGAGCGGATGGCGCAGCACATTCAGGTCGCCCTGGGCGAGTCGCTGTCCGTCGTCGTCACCCAGCACGCGGACACGCGCGTGGGGCTGGTGGTGGACGCCATCCTCGACGTCGCGGAGGTGGAGCTCGCGCTCCAGTGGGAGACGCGCCGCCCGGGCGTGCTGGGCTCCATGGTGGTGCAGGCCCGGGCCACCGAGTTCCTGGACGTGGAGGGCACCGTGCGCGCCGTGCACCCGGAGCTGCTGACAGGCGGTGCGCCATGAGCGCCTTCCGTCAGCTGTGCTCGTTCCAGGTGGGCGACCACCTGTTCGGTCTGGACATCGAACGCGTGCAGGAAATCCTCCTGCCGCCCCCGCTCACGCGCGTCCCCGGCGCGCCTCCGGAAGTGGCGGGGCTGCTCAACCTGCGCGGGCAGATCGTCCCCGCCATCGACCTGCGCCGCCGTCTGGAATTGCCCGAAGGCACCGCCCCCGCGGACGCGCCCCACGTCGTCCTGCGCGGCGACGAAGGCGCGGTGAGCCTTCGCGTGGATGCCATTGGCGACATCCTCCCCTTCGAGCAGTCGGACCTGGCGCCGCTGCCGGACAACCTGCGCGGGCCGCTGCGCCCGTTCCTGCTGGGTGTCCACGCGCTGCCGGACCGGCTGCTGCTCGTGTTGTCCGCGGACGCGGTGGTGGACGGGCTCTCGCCCAAGTCCAGCGCCTCCGCCGCCCCATCCTTCCCCGTGCTTCCCCAGGAGTCCCGCTGATGGCCCGCCCGACCGCGCCCGCCGTGAAAACCACCCTCTTCCAGCGCCTGGGCGGCAAGGCCCCCCTGACGGCCGCCGTGCAGAAGCTCTACGCGCGGGTGATGACGGACGCGCTGCTCAAGCCCTACTTCCGCCGCGCGGACATGATCCCACTGCAGCGCCAGATGGTCGCGTTCCTCACCCAGCACCTGGGCGGGCCCGTCGTCTACAAGGGCCCGTCCATGCGTGACGTGCACGCGCGCATGGAGCTCAAGCCCCATCACTTCGGGCGCGTCGCCGAGCACCTGGCCACCGTGCTGGATGAGCTGGACGTGCCGGGCTCCGTCGCCCGCGAGCTGCTGGCGGCCGTGGGCACGTTGCACGACGACATCGTGAGCAGGCCCGTCGCGAAGGCCGCATCCCGGACCGCCGCCGTGAAGCGTGCTCCGGCGCGTGCCTCCCGGACGGAGGGACGCCGGGTCGCCACGGCGTCCGTGCCCGCGGCCCGGTCCTCGCGGCGCCGTGCGCCCACGCCGCTCGAAGGCGCCCTGAGCGAGGCGGTGCTGGACGCGGCGAGCGTCAACCTGTTCATCCTGGACGCGGACCTGGCCATCGTCTTCTCGAACGCGTCCTCCTCGGAGGCCATCGAGCGCATCAGCCAGACGGCCGGCTTCCGCGACAGCGCGGGGGACGCGGGCAGCGACTTCCTCGCCCACTTCGAGCACCAGCTGCGGATGGAGGAGGAGCGGCTGCTTGACCCCTCCGCGCTGCCGCACGAGGCCCACTTCGCGGTGGGCCCCGCCCTGCTCAAGGCGCGCATCGACGGCATCTCGGGCCGGCGTGGAGCGCTCACCGGCTACGTGGTGACGTGGACGGACGTCACGGATCAGCAGCGCGCGGACACGGAATTGGCGCGCCTGAGGGCCATGCTGGAGAACGCGCCCACCTGCGTGATGGTGGCCGACCTGGACCTGAAGATCGTCTACCTGAACCCCGCCTCGCGCCGGCTGTTGCAGCGCGTGGAGAAGCACCTGCCCATCGCCGCGGACCGGGTGCTGGGTTCCCACATCGACGTCTTCCACAAGGACGTGGCGTACCAGCGGAAGATCCTGGCCAACGACAAGAACCTGCCGGTGCGCGCGAACATCCCTATTGGGCCGGAGACCGCGGACCTGCTGGTGACGGCGGTGTACGACGGCCAGGGCCGCTACCTGGGGCCCATGGTGACGTGGGAGCTGATCACGGAGAAGCTCGCCGTGCAGCAGCGCGAGAGGGATCTGGACAGCACCCTGCGCGGCATCTTCCAGGAGGTGACGCAGCACTCGCAGACGCTCGCCGCGTCGTCGCAGGAGCTGTCCAGCGTCAGCCAGCAGATGGTGAGCAACGCGCAGGAGACCGCGGCGCAGGCCACGCAGGTGTCCGCCGGCGCCGAACAGGTCAGCCGCAACGTGCAGAGCGTCGCGTCCGGCATGGAGGAGGTCAACGCGAACATCCGCGAGGTGGCGCGCAACGCGAGCGCCGCCGCCAAGGTGGCCTCGTCCGCGGTCAAGATGGCGGACTCCACGTCCAGCGTCGTCGGCAAGCTGGGGACGAGCAGCCAGGAGATCGGCAAGGTCATCAAGGTCATCACCTCCATCGCGCAGCAGACGAACCTGCTGGCGCTCAACGCGACCATCGAGGCGGCCCGCGCCGGCGAGGCGGGCCGGGGCTTCGCGGTGGTGGCCAACGAGGTGAAGGAGCTGGCGCGCGAGACGGCCCGCGCCACGGAGGACATCGGTCAGAAGATCGGCAGCATCCAGGGCGACACCGAGGAGGTGGTCAACGCCATCCTGGAGATTGGCGCCACCATCGGCCGCATCAACGAGCTGCAGACGTCCATCGCCTCCTCCGTGGAGGAGCAGACGGCCACCGCGGGGGAGATCCTCCGCAACGTGGGCGAGGCCGCCAAGGGCAGCCAGCAGATCTCCGAGAACATGGCCGCCGTGGCGGAGGCCGCGCGCAGCACCACCGAGGGCGCGGGCAGCACGCAGCGATCGGCGGTGGAGCTGGCCCACATGGCGCAGTCGCTGCAACGGCTGGTCGTGCAGGTGGACACCTCCGACAAGCAGACGCGGACGAAGTAGCGCGGGCGGCGTCAGGCACAGGGAGCGACGGCACGTGCGAACCGGATTGAAGCGGTGGTGGGAGCTGGGCCAGGTGGCCCGTGCCTCCACGCGTCCGCGGCGGGGGTCCCGGCCCCAGGACGCGGAGCGCGCGCGGCACGAGCTGGCCCAGCGCCTGTTGGGGCTGCGCGGGCTGCCCCAGAAGGTGGGCCAGGTGCTCACGCTCGCGGAGCTGGGCGCGGACACGCCGGGGTTCGGTTCGCTCGCGGAGGCGCCCTCCCCGCTCGCCCCGGAGGCCGCGCTGGAGGAGGTGTCCCGCCGGTTGGGCCGTCCCTGGCGGGAGGTGTTCAAGTCGCTGGAGGGCGAGGGCATCGCCGCGTCGCTGGGCCAGGTGCACCGGGGCGTGCTGCATGACGGGCGCACCGTGGCCGTGAAGCTGCGGCACCCGGGCATCGCGGAGGCCGTGCGGGATGACCTGCGCGCGCTGGGGTGGCTTGCCGCTCCGTTGGGCGGCTGGCGCGGGAAGCTGGACCTGTCCGCCTACCGCCACGAGCTGGCCCGCATGCTCCAGGGCGAGCTGGACTATCGCCACGAGGCCCAGGCGCTGCAGGACGCGGGCACTCGCATGGCGGAGGTGCCGGGCGTCGTCATCCCCGTGCCGGTGGATGAACTCACGCGGGAAGACCTGCTGGTGATGACGTGGGTGGAGGGCACGTCGCTCGCGGAGGGCTGGCGCTGGAGCGAAGCGGACCGCCGCGCGCTGTCCACGACGCTGGTCCGGCTGTTCCTCCACGGCTGCTTCACGTGGGGCGCGCTCCACGCGGATCCGCACCCGGGCAACTACCGCGTGTCGCGGGGACCGGACGGCAAGCCCGTGCTGGGAGTGCTCGACTTCGGCTGCGTGAAGACACTGCCGCCGGAGCTGCCCGTGGGGCTGGGGCGGTTGATCACGCTCCTGAACTGTCCGAGCACGCCGCCGCGCCCGGAGCAGCTCCTGTCCGCGTGGGTGATGCTGGGCTTCGCGCCGGAGCTGCTGGAGCCCATGGCGGAAGCGCTGCCCGCCGTCAGCCGAGTGCTGCTGGAGCCCTTCCTCCTGGACCAACCCTTCCACGCGCGAAGCTGGCGCCTGGGCGAGCGGCTCACCGAGGCACTGGGGCCGCACCGCTGGAACTTCCGCGCGGCGGGGCCCGCGTCGCTCTTGTTCGTCCTGCGCGCGTTCCACGGGCTGGTGCGACACCTGGACGTGCTGGATGCGCCCATCGCATGGGGACCCCTCCTGGATGAGGCCCGCGCCCCGTCACTGCCGCCTCCGCCATCGCCGTCGGCGGCTCCCGTGGAGGGCACCGCGCGCTACCTGAAGGTCCAGGTGACGGAAGGAGGGCGGACGCGCGTCGCGCTCACCTTCCGCGCGGACGTGACGGCGCACCTGGAGGACCTGCTGCCGGAGGACCTGCCTCGCAAGCTGGCGGCGCGGGGCGTGGATCCGGCGGCCATTGGTATCGCGGCGGTCGCGGCGGGTCTGCGGCCGTCGGAGTTGTTCCACCTGGACGAGGGCCGCCGGCGTGTCCGGGTCTGGCTCGAATGAAGCACGGACAAGGAGGTGACGGATGGTCACCATCGGCATGAACTACGAAGTGCGTGAGGGCAAGGCGGAAGCCTTCGAGCGGAAGTTCGCGCTGGTGCTGGAGGCGATGCGCACGCTGCCGACGCACGCTCACACGGAGCTGTTCAAGAGCGTGGGAGCGCCGGGGCGCTACCTCATCGTCTCAGAGTGGCACAGCCGCGAGGGCTTCGACGCCTTCGTCGCGTCCGAGGCCTTCCACCGCGTGACGGACTGGGGCGCCAGCGCCATCCTCGCGAGCCGTCCGCGCCACGAGGTGTATGGCGAAAGTGCCTCCAGCGCCCTCGTGGGCCGCTGCCCGGTCGCGCACGCGGCGCGGTGAAGCGGGTGCGAATGAACGCCATCCGGGTCCTCGTGGTCGACGACGCGGCCGTGGTGCGGCGGCAGGTGTCGCTGCTGCTGGGCGCGGCTCCGGGCCTGGAGGTCGTCGCCACCGCGCCCAATGGCCGCATCGCCCTGGCGAAGGTGGAGCAGTTCCAGCCGGACGTCGTGCTGTTGGACCTGGAGATGCCGGAGCTGGACGGGCTGGAGACGCTGAAGCTCCTGCGCCAACGAGCCCCGGAGTTGCCCGTGGTGATGTTCAGCGCGCTCACCGAACGCGCGGGCGTGTTGACCCTGGAGGCGCTCGCGCTGGGGGCCCGCGACTACGTGACGAAGCCCACGTCCGCGGGCGGGATGAACATCACCGTGGAGGCCGTGCGGGACGAACTGGTGCGCAAGCTCAAGGCGCTGAACGTGCGCACGCCGTCCGCCACGCCCTCGCCTCCACTGGTGACGCGCGAGCCGCAGTCCAGACCGCGAGTTCCCGCGCGGGTGGAGGCCATCGTCGTCGGCGCGTCCACCGGAGGCCCTGGCGCGCTGGTGCGCCTGGTGTCCACGCTGCCCGCGGACCTGCCGGTGCCGGTGTTCATCGTGCAGCACATGCCGCCCCTCTTCACCCGGCTGCTCGCGGAGCGGTTGCAGGGCGTGACGCCGCTCACCGTGCGCGAGGCGGTGACCGGCGCATCCGTGAATGCGGGCGAGGTTTGGGTCGCTCCCGGCGACTTCCACCTGGCCGTGTGCCGGGATGCGACGGGCGTGCGGCTGCTCACGCACCAGGGGCCGGCGGAGAACGCGTGCCGTCCGGCGGTGGACCTGCTCTTCCGCTCCGCGGCGGAGGTGTACGGCGCGGGGGTGCTGGCGGTGGTGCTCACCGGCATGGGCCAGGACGGGCTGCGCGGCTGCCGGAGGGTGAACGAGGCAGGCGGTCAGGTGGTGGTGCAGGACCAGGCCAGCTGCGTCGTCGGCAGCATGCCGGGTGCGGTGGAACAAGCGGGGCTCGCGGATGCCGTGGTGCCCCTGGAGGCGCTGTCCCTGGAGCTGGCGCGGCGCGTGGATCCGCGCGGACGGAGGACCTGAACATGTCCCTGCTTCCCGACGACTTCGCGTACCTGCGGCAGCGCGTGCTGCGCCGCTCCGGGCTCGTGCTGGAGTCCGACACGTACGCGCTGGTGGAGACGCGGCTCACGCCCCTCATGCGCGAGGAACGGCTGCCGGACCTCTCCTCCCTGGTCTCGCGGTTGCGCTCGCAGCCGGAGGGCAGTCCGCTGCACCAGCGGCTGGCGGAAGCGCTGGCCAACCACGAGACGGCCTTCTTCCGCGACGCGCCCGTCTTCGAGGCCCTGCGAACCACGGTGCTGCCCACGCTGCTGGCCAGGCGCATCCGCACGCGGACGCTGCGCATCTGGTGCGCGGCATGTGCCTACGGTCAGGAGCCCTACAGCGTCGCGATGACGCTGGCCGAGGCCGGGCTGCTCATCACCGGATGGACGGTGCGCATCCTCGCCACGGACTTCTCCACCCGCGCGATCGTGCGCGCCTGCGAGGCCCGCTACGACGCGAAGGAGATCCACCGGGGCCTGACTCCCGAGCTGCGCCAGCGCTACTTCCACCAGGAGCGCGACGGGTGGCGGCTGAGCGAACAGGTGCGCAAGCCGGTGGAGTTCCGGCCGCTCAACCTGATGGAGGACTTCCCGCTGGAAGCGCCCGTGGATCTCGTCTTCCTGCGCAACGTGATGATCTACTGGGACGCGCCCACCCGGCGCGCGGTGCTCGCCCGCGTGCGGCGGATGCTCCACTCGGACGGCTACCTGGTGCTGGGCGCCGCGGAGGCCTCGCCCCTGGTGGAGGACGGCTTCACGCGGCACCTGATTGGACAGACGAGCTGGTACCGCCCCACGCCCGCCTCGACTGGCGTCGGCGCGCCCGTGGAGGACGTGCGGCGCTCGCCCCGCTCCGGCGCTACACCTTGAGGCGGATGGCGCCCGGCAACAGCGTCATGGTGCAGGGCAGCCGGCCCGGCGTCTCGCCGTCCACGTCCAGGAACACGTCGCCCGTCAGCGGCTCCGCGTGGAGGGTCCGGCAGCGCAGCCGCCGCGTGCCCTTCCAGGTGACGTGGTCGCCGTTGTAGACGCCCTTGGACTTGAGGACGAAGTCGGACAGGCCGTAGTTGGACCAGATGGTGACGTCGAAGAGGCCGTCGTGCGTCACCGCGTCGGGCGCCACGAACATGCCGCTGCCGAAGTAGCGGCCGTTGGCGACGGCCACCGCGGTGACGCTCACCGTCTCCGGCTCGCCGCCGTCCACCGTGAGGCGCACCTGCTGCTCCTGGTACTTGATGAGGCCCTTCACGGTGCCCCACATGAAGCTCAGGTTGCCGCCCAGCGCCTTGCTGCCCTGGTTCACCTCGCGGGCCACCACCGCGCTCACGCCGAACGAGGCGATGTTGGCGAAGAAGCGCGTGGCCGGCTTGCCGTCGTTGTCGGTGAACTCCAGCTGCCCCACGTCGAAGGGCTCGGTGGTCTCCGTGCGCAGCCGCTCCAGCGCGGACGTCAGCTCCAGGTCCCAACCGAAGGTGCGGCGGAAGTCGCCGCCCGTGCCTCGGGGCAACAGGCCCAGCGTGGCCCGGGGGTTGATGACCTGTCCGTCGCGGAAGAAGCCGTTGGTGACCTCGTTGAGGGTGCCGTCGCCGCCCACCGCGACGATGCACTCAAAACCGTCATCGATGGCCTGCCGCG
Source organism: Corallococcus sp. AB032C (assembly GCF_003668935.1). Taxonomy (NCBI): domain Bacteria; kingdom Pseudomonadati; phylum Myxococcota; class Myxococcia; order Myxococcales; family Myxococcaceae; genus Corallococcus; species Corallococcus sp. AB032C. The sequence goes on from NZ_RAWP01000027.1 coordinate 24,323, forward strand.
CCAGACGCGCCGCATCCATGCCGCCGCTGGTGAAGCCGTACCCGAAGTCGCCGAGCACCTTGCCCACCTGCGCGGAGATCTCCACCCATCGCTTCCCCGTCTGCCCGTTGGCGCTGCGCGGGTTGACCACGAGGAACGTCTTCATTCAGTGCCTTCTCCCTGCTGCGAGAACGACCTGTTTACGCAATTGTGAGCCCAGGCTCCACTCCGTGACCCACGGGAGGGCCTTATCGCCCGGGGTGTTTGTCACCCGGCCCCGGCCATGCTGGGCTCTCCGCCCCCCATTTCGTCCCGGATCCCGAGTGAATGCCCCGTCCTCCACCGAGCAGCTCGCGCCCCACCGGGAGGCCACACTCGCCCTGGACTGGGCGCTGCCCGCGCTCCGAGCGGACCTGGCGGCGGCGGCGCGTCAGCCCTTCCGGGAGACAGGGGCCCAGGAGGAGTTCCTGCACCGTCATGACGCACCAGCCCATGAAGCCCAGGGGCCTGCGCGGACGGGGCGCTTCGAACGGGCCCTGGACCGGGTGCGGCGGTTCGCGGACATGGGCGAGCCGCTGACCTTCGCCCGGATGGTGGAGATCCAGTCGGAGCTCCTGGGGGCGCCCACGGGCTTCCGCACCGGAGACGCGTTCGCGCGGGGAGGCGCGCACCGCTATGCGCAAGCGCCCGGCCTGGAGGCGACCTTCCGCGACAAGGTGGAAGCGGACGCGCGGGAAGAGCGTCACCCGGTGGTACATGCCACGCGGTTGTACCTGGACCTGTGTTTCTTCCACCCCTTCCCGGACGGCAACGCCCGCGCGGCGCGGCTGTGGCTGGAATACATGCTGCGCCGGGGCCAGCTGCCCACGCCACCGTTGGCGCCCGTGGTGCTGTGGCCCAAGCGTCCGGGGGACGCGGTGAACTACACACGGCTGGCGAGGCTGCTGGCCCGGACCATCGCGGGGCCGGACGCCCCGTGCCCCAACGAGGTGCCTGAATGAGCAGTGACGCTTCGGCTTTCACGTGGCGCGGCATCCGCGACAGCCTGGAGGCCTATGCACCGCAAGCGCTGGCGGCCCGGCTGCGGGAGGCCTTGGCCCCCTTGCGGTCCGGAGTCATTGCGCAAGGCCAGCTCAAGCAGGCGAAGAACGTCGTGAAGGACCTGCTCCAGGCCGAACTGGGGCCCTGGTACACGGAGAGTGGCCTGCCCCTGGGCAATGAAGTGCTGGGGGGCTATTGCTGGTGTCACTCGTTCTTCAACCAGAACCCGCCGCATCGGACGATGGACGTGGATGCGAACATCCAGCTCATGCTGGAGGCGCTGGAGCGGATCCGTTCGTTTCTGTACGCGCTGGACGGCGTGTATCAGGCCGCGCGCAGTCAGCTCGAGTTGGCGGCCGACGACAGGGCTCTCCGGGCGAAGGCGCTCGCGGAAGGGCTGGTGCGGACCGTGGACCTGACGGCGGAGACGACGTCCTGCGAGGAGACCTGGTACCAGGTCGCGCAGGACGCCATGTCGTGGTGCATCGAGGCGATGGGACTGCCCTTGTCGGACGCCACGCAGGAGCAGTTGGACACGGCCTTCGTCTTCACGTCCTGGCTGGCGCCGCCCCCGGAGGTCCTCCGGGACGCCGCGGCGCGGGTCGCGGAGGTGGCCGTATGACCCGGTCGGCCCTGGGACATTGGCTGCTCATCCGCGACAGCCTGGACGGGTATGACCCGGAGAAGCTCATCCGGTTGCTGCGCGAATACCTGGCGCCGCGCGTGCCCCCGGGGACGCGCAAGCTCACGGACGAGCAGCACGACACGATGGCGAAGCACATCCAGCGGATGCTCAACCAGAACCTGGGGCCCTGGTACACGGAGACGGGTCTGTATCTGGGCAATGAGAGCTTCGGCGGCTACTGCTGGTGCCACCGTTTCTTCAGACAGAAGCCCGCCCCTAACATGAGCGTGGAATACAACATCCAGCTCATCATCAACGCGCTGGAGCAGTCGCGCGAATGGCTGTTCAAGCTGGATGCCCACTTCCAGGCGCTGAAGCGGGACCTGCCGTCCGGCCCCGGCGACAATGACATCCGGACGCTGGCGCTGGCGGATGGACTCGTCACCACGATGAACCTCACCATGGACGCCACGGGCTGCGAGGAGTCCTGGTACACCTTCGCGGACGAAGCGCTGTCCTGGATGTTCGACGCCATCGAACTGCGCCCCGGCTATCAGGCCGGGAAGCTGATGCGGAAGCTGTTCGCCTTCGAGTCCTGGCACTCGCCGCCCGAAGCGGAGCTGCGTGACTCGGCGGAGAAGGTGGCGGCGGCCGTCGTGGAAGACGAGGGCCGCCGGCACACGCATTGATCCGCGCACCCCTCCCTCAGTGGATGGGCTTGCCGCGCGTCATCCGCCGGGCCTGCTCGCGCGATCCTCCCTTCACCTCGATGCGCTTGCCCTGGGGCAGCTCCTCCGGAAGCCGCAGGGAGACCTCCAGGACGCCGTTCTCGAAGTTCGCATGGATCGACTCCGTGTCGATGCCTTCCGGGAGCGGGATGACGCGGCGGAACAGACCGGTGCTGCGCTCCAGGCTCCAGATGCCCTCGGCCTCCTCTTCCTCCTCCAGTTCGAAGGAGCGTTCGCCTTCGATGATGAGCAGGTCCTTCAGCACCTCGACGTGGATGTCCTCCCGCCGCATTCCTGGCAGGTCGGCCTTCACGATGAGGTTCCCGTTGCGCTCCAGCACGTCCACCTGCGGTGACCAGAGGCCCTCCTCCAGCAGGCCGCTCCGAGCGGTGAGGCCCCGGCCTCCGAAGCCGGAGACGAGTTGGTCCATGTCCTCCATCATCCGGCGCAGCAGCCCGAACGGACTCGCGGGCGCGGCTTCCCTGCCGATGGCCGGTGCCTGGGATTCGCGGCGGCTGATGCCAGCGCCCGTCCTCGGGTCCTGTCCCGGCGAGGTGGCGCTCGGCACCTCGGTCTGGGCGTTCTTCATGACGGGCGAGGAGGAGGGTCCCCCCTGCGCGCCTGGGTTCCTGTTGTCGGTTGCCATGACGTCCTCCCCCGGTGGAGCCGGCTGGCGCCTGGCCGCCGGACCGCACCGGTCACTCAAGCGGGGATGGAATCATCCCAACCTCGAACCTGGAGGTGCGCGGCGAGGCCAACAAGGGGCCCGGCCCCGCGGTCCGTCACGCGAGTGAGCCTCGCTATGCGAGCAGCGTGGCGTCCATCACGGTCAGGGCCACTCCACCGACGCGGGCGCGTTCGATGTGGCCTGGCTGGCCGGTGACCTGGATGTCGATGCGGCCCGGCTTGCCGAGCGTGTCGCCCTGTTCGATGCGACCCGACACCGTGCCGCCGTGCTCCGGCAGGCGAAGGCTCCCATGCTCGGCGAGGTAAGCCGCGAGCGGTCCCGCGGCGGAGCCCGTCACGGGGTCCTCCAGGATGCCGAAGCCCGGGACGAAGTAGCGCGCCTGGGCCACGCTCCCCTCCTCCTTCGCTTCGCGGGTGAAGAGGTAGACGCCGCGCAAGCCGTGCGGCATCAGCAGCGCGTTCATCGCCGCGCCTCGCGGCGTCAGGGCCTCCAGGTCCGCGAGCCGCCGGAGGGGCACCACCAACCGGTGACCCTGGCGGATCACCGGCAGCGACGGGTCCACCTGCGACGCGGTCCCGCCCAACGTGGCCATCAGCGCGTCCAGGGCCACGGGGTTGGGCTGCGCGGGAGGCGGGGGCGTGGCGATCCACACCCGAGTCCCACGCGTGCCCTGGGGCTCCAGCTCGATGCCGAGCGTGCCGCCGGGGCACTCCAGCGTGTACGTCCCCGGGCTTCGCAGGAGTTCCTTCTCCGCGAGCAGGTGGAAGGTGGCCACCGTGGCGTGGCCGCAGAAGGGAATCTCGTCCACGGGCGTGAAGTAGCGCAGGCGCACGGTGGCGTCACCGGGCCGGGACAGCAGGAACGCGGTCTCCGACGCGCTGACGGCCGCGGCGGTCCGCTGCATCGTGGGGACATCCAGCGCCGAGGCGTCGAGCACCACGCCCGCGCGATTTCCCGCACCGGCGGTGCGGGTGAAGGCATCGATGATGTGGACCTGCATGGACGGACTCCGGACAGGGGAAGGGTCTGGGAAACAGCGCAGGCATGCTCCTCCTGGACCGTTGGCGTCAAGCGCTGGACCGACGCACCGGAGCCCCCACAACAGGGTTGAACGAGAGCGCCAGAGCAGGCACAGCAAGGATGCATGAATCTCCTGAAGTCGGGTGGGTGGGTGGTGCTGGTGGTGCTGCTCCACGCGAGCGGCGCGGCGGCACAGATCGTCAACGTGCAGGCGCTCTTCGACGAGAAGGCGGAGCCGGGACCGGCCGCGGCCATCGAGCTGGGTGGCGACTGGCGCACGGGCAGCACGGAGCTGTTCTCCATTCGGGGCTCCCTGGTGGGCCAGCTGCGCTCCGAGCGTGACGTCTGGCTGGGCGTCATCCGGGGTGAGTATTCGTTCGCCAGCGGCGAGCGCATCGTCAGCCAGGTGCTGGAGCACGTGCGCTACCGGCGCAAGCTCACGGACACGGTGTCGGGCGAGATCTTCGCGCAGCACGAATACAACGAGTTCCGCCGGCTCCAGCTCCGGATCCTGCTGGGCGCGGGACCGCGCTTCATCCTGCTCAACGAGGACCGCCTGGGGCTCACCTTCGGGGTGGCGCTGATGCTGGAGCACGAGCGGCTGCGCAAGGACGGAGAGCCGGACGCGGGAGACCGCTACACGGATCCGCGAGTCTCCAGCTACCTGCTGGGACGGATAAAGCTGATGGAGAACATCAACCTCGTGGAGACGGTCTACATCCAGCCGCGAGTCACCCGTCCCTCCGACCTGCGCGTGCTCAACGAGACGATCTTCGCGGTGACACCCAATCCCCGCGTCACAGTGGGCATCGGCTTCAACCTCACCTACGACAGCGCGCCGCCCGCGACAGTGCCCGCCCTGGACACGCAGCTGCGCACCACGGTGGGTGTGAAGCTTTGAGTGGGTGGCAAGGAGCGCGTTGACGAACCGGGCGCGGAAGCCAGGCTCGGGAGGAAGCATCTTCTCCAGCGTCAACGGTTCACCCACGGTCACCGCGCGCGGCGTGCGCCTGGGGCCCTGCACCACCAGGCCCCGCGCCGCGATCCACCGAAGCGCGTCGCGCGCTGTGTCCCGGAATACGGAATAGAGACGCGCCAGCTTCGCTTCCGTTCCGAATCGCGCACGGGCCGTCAGTCTCCCAAGCGAAAGCCCGCGCTCGAACTGCGCCCCCACATCCACCACGCTCCCCACTCGCACCATCCCCATCCCCTCTTCGTCCCAGCATCGCCATCCAACCACAGGGGTCTGACATGGACTCGACGTCACCCGTCGGGCCAGCACGGCCCCGGGCCCCATGCGGCGAAAACCTGTCCGACTGTCGGACAGGTTTGGAGGGAACCGGCCCCGTGCGGGCGCCGCTGTCCGTGACATCACCTTGGCGTCGGCACGCCCGACGTCGCTCAATGGCGGGGCTGGCGTGGCCCCGGGCCTCATGCAGGGGAAGCCTGTCCGACTGTCGGACAAGTTTGGAGGTAACCGGCCCCGGGCGGGCGCCTCTCTTCGTGGGCCCGCCCCACCGCCCGCGCCTGCATCCCGTCGGTCCCCATTGCCGCACCCCGCCAAGGCGCGCGCCGTCGCGGAGACCACAGGGTCACGGACCCTGTTGGCGAACTCCTGGCGGCCTACCTGAGGTTAGGCTTCAGCCATGGCGTCCCCCTCCATTCCCGCCCCCGTCGTCCTTTTGGGGGGCGGCAAGATCGCCGAAGCCCTCATCCTGGGACTGTTGCGGTCCGGCCACGTACGTCCTTCGGACCTTCGCGTCACGGTGCGCCGGCCCGAGCGCGGAGAGGAATTGCGCTCCCGGCACGGCGTGCACGTCCTCATGGACAACGCGCAGGCGGTGCGGGGCGCGGGCGTAGTCGTGCTGGCGGTGCGACAGGCGCAGCTGCGGGACCTGATGGCGGTCATCTCGCCTGCCTTGGAACATGGGCAGACCGTGGTGTCGCTTTCCGCGGACGTGCGGCTCGCGCAGTTGGAAGCGGCTTTGCCCTCCAGCGTCTCCGTCATCCGCGCCCTGCCCCATACGCCCGTGCGCGTGGGAGCAGGCGTGACGCCCCTGACGGCCGGGACCCGAGCGACGGAGACCGCGAGACAGGCCACCGAGTCCGTCTTCGCGGCGACGGGACGGCCCATGTGGATGACCGAGGAAGCGCTCACCGTCTGCACGGGCGTGTGCGGCACGGGCCCCGCGTATGTCTTCCGCTTCGTGGAGACCCTGGCCCAGGCCGCGATGGCGCACGGAATGGACGCGGCGGAAGCGGCGGCACTCGCGAAGGAAACGCTCATTGGCGCGGCGAAGCTGTTGGCCGAACCCGGCGCCACCACCCCTCGCCTCATCACGGAAATAGCGACCCCGGGAGGCATCACCGAGGCGGGCCTGATGGCGATGGACTCCCACGGCCTCCCTCGCGTCGTGGGCGAAGCGGTCTCCGTCGCCATCCAGCGCACCCGGGAGCGCGCGGACGCGAACGCCGCGGCCTACAGCGCGCCGAAGTGACGCTTGATCCCCCGCTGGCCTCCAGGCGTGACAATGAGGCCGCGAGAATCGGGCTGACGTTCCACCCATCCCAATGAGAACACCTGGGCGGCGAGCGCTGCGCCCAACGCCCCTGCAAGGTGATCGCGCCGCTCGCTCCAGTCCAGGCAGCGGTGGGCGAAGTGGCGCCGCTGCTCGCGCACGGGCGCCAGGTCGATGCCGAAGTCCTGGAACCACGCCTCGCCGCTCGGGGTGAGCGCGAATGCCCGTTTACGAAGGGAGAGATGCCCGGCCCGTAGGAGCGCGTCGGTGATGCCCATGCCCAATCTGCCCGCCAGATGGTCGTAGCAATAGCGCGCGGCACGCAGGGGTTCCGGAGTCACTGACGCACGGGGTCCACGGACCGCCACGGTCATCAGCGCTTCCACCATCCGCGCCACGGTGGGCGTGGCGATCCGGAACACCTTGTTGCGCCCCTGCCGGGTGACGCGGACCAGCCGGGCCTGCTCCAGCCGCTGAAGGTGCGCGGTCGCCGTCGCGGGGCTGACGCCCGTACCGAACGCGAGCTCCTTCGCGACGAGCGCCCGTCCCTCCATGAGCAGCTCCAGCATCCGGATCCGCGTGGCGTCACCCACGGCCGTGGCCAGCGTCGTGAGGTCCGGCCCTGCATTCATCGTTCGGTCCATGGCGAACCATTTCCTAGCACACGGACACGGCAACGGCAGCAGAGTGTCCGGCCACGAGGACCGATGACACCGCCCACCGACCCGTATCAGGCCGTCACCCACCCGGACCCATACCCCTACTACGCGGAGCTTCGCGCCCGGGGCGGACTGCACCGCGTCCCCGGCTTCGGGCCATGGATCGCGGCGGATGCGGCCACCGTCCGCGCGGTGCTCACGAGCGAGCACTGCCGGGTCCGGCCACTGTCGGAACCGGTGCCTCCGCATCTGGTGGGCACCGCCGCCGGGTCCCTCTTTGGCCGGCTGGTGCGGATGAACGAAGGTGGCCCCTACCCCGCCGTGAAGCAGACGCTTTCGCGCGCATTGCCGGAGGCGCTGTGTGAGGTCGAAGCGGAGAGCCGCCGCCAGGCGGCCCGGCTGTTCGCGACGCCCTCACTGTCTCGGCTGCCGGACGCCGCCCTCCAGCTTCCCGTGTTCGTGCTGGGGTCGCTGCTGGGCTTCCCGGAAGACACGCTGGAGGCGAGCGTGCAGGACGTGGATGCCTATGTCCGCTCGGCCGCCGGTCCTCCCGCGGGCAGTGAGGGTGCGGCGAGGCTGAACGAACGCGTGGCGGCCTGCTTCCAGTCCACGGCGAGGACCGCGTTCACGACGCGGCTTCTGGAAGGCCATGGCTCGGAGGACCTGCGCATCCCGAACGCCGTGGGTCTGCTTACCCAGGCATATGAAGCGACGGCCGGGCTCCTGGGCTCGACGCTGCGGGCCTTCGCTCACGTGCCCGAGTTGCGCGAGCAACTCTCACATGGCGCGTGCACGATGGACGACGTGGTCCAGGAAGCGGCTCGACACGATTCCCCGGTCCAGAACACGCGACGCTTCACCCACGCCGCCGCGACCATCGCGGGTCAGGCGCTGGAGGCCGGTGCGACCGTGGTCGTCGTGCTCGCCGCCGCGAATCGGGATCCACTCGAGAATCCCCAGCCCGACGCCTTCCTGCCAAAGCGCGCGCGGCGCCAGAGCTTCACCTTCGGCCTGGGCTCGCATGCCTGCCCCGGGCCCCTGCTCGCGACGACGATGGCCAAGGCGGCGGCGGTGCGTGTGCTCGCGAGCGGCCTGGACCTGTCACCGTTGTCGGGCCCCGTCACCTGGCGTGCTTCCACCAATGCCCGCGTCCTGGGAGGACTGGAATGATTGCTGTCATCTTCGAGGTCTGGACACACGAGTCGCATCGGCAGCGATACCTGGACCTCGCGGCGGAGCTGCGGCCCCTGCTGGCGGACATCGACGGCTTCATCTCCATCGAGCGGTTCCAGAGCCTCAGCACCCCGGGGAAGCTGCTGTCCCTGTCCTACTGGCGCGACGAGGCGGCGGTGGCGGAGTGGCGGCGCCAGGAGGCCCACCGTGAGGCCCAACGCGAAGGCCGGGGTGGCGTGTTCAGCGACTACCGCCTGCGAGTGGCGCACGTCGTGAGGGATTACGGCTTGAAGGACCGGGCGGCCGTGCCCGCCGACAGTCGCACCGTGCACGACTGACGTGGCCGGCGCACGGCGGCTGTCTTCCCGCCCGTCCCTCCCATGCGGGCCATGACTCCCCCACCTTCTTTGGGGGGTGGACGATGAAGCGAGGCCATTGGAGAGGTGCCTGGGGGCTGGCTGCCGCGCTGCTCGGGCTTCCGGCGGTGGGGCAGATGGAAGGCCCACCCGAGGGTGCGTCGCAATACTCCTGCTTCGAAGCGGCGCGCCAGGGCAGCTCGGTGAGTGAGAGCATCGCGGCGCAGCTCTGCCAGGGTGCCCGTTCCGACACCCCGGCACAGTGCTTCCTCCGGGTGAAGGAGAAGGGCTTCCTCGCCGACCCGCAGGCGCTCCAGCTCTGCCAGTACGCCCAGCCCTCGGATGATCCCGCGGCATGCTTCTTCAAGGCGCGGACGTCCTCGTTCCTGGACGAGACCCAGCTCCTGGAGCTCTGCCGCCCGCCCATCGCGCAGATGCTGAAGATGTGTCCCTACGGTCCGTGAGGCTTCACGCCGTGGGGCTCACCGGGCGCGGAGGAACGCCTTGACGCTCGGGGACTGGAGCTTCTGGGACTCGATGCACAGCCGGATGGACTCCAGGGCCCGGGTGAGCGCGCGCGGTCCGCCTTCAATCTTGTCCACGCGGGGCGTGAGGAACGTCTCCACCTGCGCCAGGTGGATGTCATCGCAGAGGCTCCCCGTCTGGCCAATCAGCCGGCCCAGCTCATCCGAACGCAGCCGCTGGGCCAGCGCATCGAAGTGCGTCTGGTAGAAGTTCCACGCCAGCGACTGCGACTCCGGCGACATCAACGCCATCCGGAGGATGATCTGCGAGTCGCGCACGTCGAAGTCCGGAGACACCACGAGCCCCAACGCCCTCCACAACAGCTCCGGGCTCCGGAAGTAGCCCAGCGACATCAGCAGCCGGGAACGCTCGGTGCGGTCCTGTTCCTTCTTCGCCGCTTCCAGCAGCGCGTCGAACAGCGCCGCATCGCCGTGCGTCGCCGCTCGGGGCAGCGCGGCACTGAACGCCTCCGGGTCCACCGACTTGCGGTCCGCCAGCCATGCGCGCACCAGGGGCAGCGCCTCCTTCACCAGCCGAGGGTCATCGCCCAGACCCCCGGCCAGCCGGAGGAACAGGGAGCGTGAATCCTTCACGGAGTCGTCCTCGCCCGGCTTCGGCACCCAGCCCATGGCCCGCGCGCGCGCCGAGTAGAGCGAGGCCACCCACGCGCGGAAGCGCTGGCGCTCCTCGGGCGTGAGCTGCTCCAGACGCACGAGCTCCAGCAGCGAGGCGCCGCTCTGCACCACGAGCCGGTTCGTCGACTTCGCGGAGGCAGGCACCGCCTTCAGCGCCTCCCCCAGCGGCAGGTCGCCCCGGCTCACCGCCGCATCCACATCCGCCCAGAGCGCCATCTGCTCCGCGGGAGTGAAGGCGGCGGCCGGAGTCGCGAGCAGCTTCGTCAACTGCTCGCGGGTGTAACCGCCGCGGTAGTAACCCGTGCCGCCCGCGTTGAGCAGCACCCACGCCGGGCACTGCTTCGAGGGCAGCGCGACCTCCGTCGAGGGCCCCTGCACCATCGAGCACACCCGCGACGACTGCGTGCCCGTGCCCACGCGAAGACACACGGGCACCTGCCATTCCTGCCGCGAGTCCGCCTTGGAGCCCACGGGCAGGTACCGCTCCTGCGACAGCTTCACGGACGGAGCACCGCCCGCCGGGCACGACAGCTGCGCGGTGATCCGAGGCGCCCCGCTCCGCTCGATGAACCCGCCGAAGGATTGCGCCACCTCCGGCCCCGCCGCCTGGGACAGGTCCGCGAGGAAGTCCTCCATCGTCGCGACCTTCCACGCGTGCTTGCGGACATAGCCCCGGAGGAAGTCGCGGAAGCGCTCCGGTCCCATCCAGGCCTCGTACATGGCGATGACGGACGAGCCCTTGTCATACGTCGTCCCGTTGTCGAACGAGCCCACGATGTCGTCATTGCTCTCCACCGGCTTGCGCACGGGCAGCGCCGACGCCAGCTCATCCGACGCCAGGGCGGAGCGGGTCGCGGACATGGCGCGCTCCTGCTGGTAGTCCCAGGACGGCTCCAGCCGGTCCACGGTCTGCCGGTCCAACCACGCGGTGAAGGATTCGTTCAGCCAGATGTCGTTCCACCAGGAGCAGGTGACGACGTCCCCGAACCAGTAGTGGCCCAGCTCATGGTTGGCGATGACCGCGTACGACTTGCGGCGAGCCAGCGTCTCCTCGCCGGGCGGAATGAGCGTGAGCGGCTGTCCGAGCGCGACGATGCCCGGGTGCTCCATGGTGCCCCAGTACCGGGGCACGACCGCCACATCGAGCTTCTCGTACGGATACGGCTGGTCGAAGAAGTCCTCCAGTCCCTTCACGATGCGAGGCGTGATGCTCGCGGCGAAGCGAGTCTCCGCACCCCGGCCCTTGGGGACGATGAAGCGCAGCGGCACGTTCGTGCGTCCCACGGTGCCTGCCTCCACCACGTCGAACGGCCCCACCATGAAGGCCACGAGGTAGCTGGGCATCGGCTTGCTTTCCGCGAAGGTGACGCGCTCCAGGCCGTCCGCCAGCGGTTCGCGCGACACGACGGGATGGTTGGCCAGCGCCACGTGTCCGGCCTTCACGGTGAAGCGCAGGCGCCACGGCACCTTGAAGGTCGGCTCGTCGAAGCACGGGAAGGCACGGCGCGCGTCGATGGGCTCGAAGAACGTGTAGAGGTAGGGCTCACCGCCCTCCTCCACCCCGTAGATGCCCTGGCTGCGCTCACGGTCCACCTTGCCCGTGAAGTCGAGCAGGAGCTGGGCCTTGCCCACCGGCAGTTCCTCCGGCAGCAGCAATCCCAGACGTCCTTCGGGCGCGGTGACAGGCTTCGCGGCGAACGTGCGGCCCGCCACGGTGACACGCGCCCGCGTCACTTCCACGTCCTGCGCATGCAGCCACACCTGGCGCACGGGCTCGCGGACCTCCACGTCGATGGTGACGCTCCCCGGGTACGTGTCCTCCTTGGGCACGAGCTTCAGGTCCAGCGCGTAGTGCACGGGCCGCACGGTGTCCGGCAACCGTAGCGCGGGAGGCAGTGCCTCCGGCCACGAGACGGCGGGCGGCGCGGAAGCAGCCGGTGCGGCCTCCGGCGCGTGGGCACAGCGGACGGTCAACACCACCAGGACGAGGAGTGGGAGCAGTCGCATGGGGGCGCAGCGTAGACCAACGTCCGCCAGCGGTCTTCGCAGCCTGGATGCGGCCGGTGACTACACGACTCCGACGTCGGCCGGGTCCACCATGATGATGTGTCGAGTCCCTCCGAACAGGGGCACGCCAATGCGGGAAACGTTGAGAACAAGGACGCCGTCGCTCTCGATCTCCTCGATCGTGAAGACCTGACCGACACATGCCAGGAAGAGGCGCTGAATTCCCTACGAGCCATTCGTTCATGCAAGCACCAGGACATCCAGCCACCAGCCATTCCCAGGCGTGGGCACACGGATGGTTACGACTTTGTTCCGTCCGTACAGTCAAGACCATCGTGGTCCCACGACGGCGGACACGGATCATGCCTCAGGATGCTGCGTTTCAGCTCGCGTCCAAAGCCATCCTGGGACGTCTCCAATCCATAGCGCCGCAGACACGACGCGCAGAGCCCCACCCCGCCACGGGGTACTCATAGACCCCGATCGGGTTTAGACAGACACCGCAGAACCCCACAACATGTCTGTCTTCATGCGTCCAAACTGATAGATCGCCCTTTCCTCTCACTTCGCCAGGAACGTGCGATGCGCCGACAAGCCACACCGCCTCGGGTTTTGTTTTACGCACTAATCAGCGCTGTCATTTCTGTCATGGCCTGCGACACGGGGGGCGAGCCGGAGCGGGAGACCGGCAACGTCCGGTTCGTCAGCGCGGTGCCCCAGGCGCTCGCGGGCGATGAGATCACCCGCGTGACCGTCACGCTGACGGCGTCCGGCGTGCCTTCCGCCACCACCGTGCTCACGAAGGGCACGGATGGCTGGAGCGGCACCATGTACCAAGTGCCCGCCGGCACCCAGCGCACCTTCACCGCGGAGGCCTTCGCCGCGGACGGCGCCCTGCGCTACCGGGGCGCGGCCTCGGACGTCACCATCACCGCGGGCACGACCTCCATCGTGGCCATCACCCTCCAGGCGCTGAATGGCCCGGGCCCGTTCGACAACTCGGCCCCGTGCATCGACTCGCTCGTGGCATCCGCGAGCAGCATCCTCCCCGGGGGCTCCATCTCCCTCCAGGCCACGGCGCATGATCCGGATGCGTCCGACTCCATCACGTACGCCTGGACGGCGGCGGATGGCACCTTCGGTTCGCCCACGCTCACGTCCACGACCTGGACGGCGCCCGTGACCCCGGGCGTCTATGGGCTGACGTTGACGGTCATCGACTCGCGCGGCGCCACGGCGACCATCCGCATCGACATCACCGTCATCTCCAAGGACGGCGGCACCACGGCCGGCACCGCGGAGGTGTCCGTCACGTTCAACATCTCCCCCGCCGTCACCCGCGTCACCGCGTCCCGGTCCCCCGTGCCCGTGGGCCAGAGCACCACCGTCACCGCGGACGTGACGGATCCGGACGGCGACGCGCTGACCTACCAGTGGGCCGCGTCCTGCGCGGGCACCTGGACCGATGACACCTCCAACGTCGCCTCCTTCACCCCGACCGCCGTGCCCGCTGGCGACTCGTGCGGCAACTGCGCGCTCACCGTCACCGTGAAGGATCCGAAGGGCGGCCAGACGCAGGGCACGCTGCGCATCTGCGTGGGCGACGGCGCGACCACCAACGTTCCCCCGCGCATCGTCCTCGCGCACCAGAGCAGCGCGTCCGTGGTGGGCGACAGCACCGTGACGTTCCGCGTCCTCGCCGAGGACGGCAACGGTGGCGCCCTCACCTTCAACTGGGCCTCGAGCACCGGCACGCTCGCGGCGCCCTCGTCCGGGTTCACCTCCAGCGAGACCTCCTGGAAGGCCCCCACCTGCGCGCCCACCGGCGGGAACGCGACCGTCACCGCCACCGTCACCAACGCCCAGGGCTTCTCCGCGTCCCAGGCCTTCACCGTGGCGGTGCAGAACGCCCCCGCGTGCACGCCGCCCACCACGGTCGCGCGGTGGGACCTCACGGCCAGCATGACGCAGCGCCGCTTCGGTGCGAGCCTCATCCCCCTGGCCTCCGGGAAGATCCTCGTCTTCGGCGGGACGATTTCCTCCACCGCCCTGGGCACCGCGGAGCTCTACGATCCCGCGACGGGGACCTGGTCTTCCGCTGGAACGCTGGGCACCGCGCACTACAACCCCGCGGTGACACTGCTGCCCTCTGGCAAGGTCATGGTCACGGGCGGCTTCGTGGCGTACCCGGCCAGCACCGCGCTGCGCGCCGTGGAGTTCTATGATCCCGCGACCAACACCTGGACGGCTGGCCCGCAGATGGGCTTCGCGCGCGGCGCCCATACCTCGACGCTACTGCCCAACGGCAAGGTCCTGGTCATCGGCGGCGTCACCACGGGCGACACCGTCAGCAACCGCTCCATCGAGCTCTACGACCCCGCCACGAACAGCTGGGTGCCGGTGGCGAGCCCGACCTATGCCCGGTCCAACCACCGCGCGGTCCTGCTGCCGTCGGGCAAGGTGCTCACCGTGGGCGGCAACCTGCCGTCGGAGATCTACGATCCGTCCAACAACACCTGGAGCACCGCCACCGGCCTGACGACGCGGACCTTCACCGACGCCTTCCTCCAGCCGTCTGGCAAGGTCGTCCTGGTGGATGGGACGCTGGTCGCGACGTACGACCCGGTGCTCAACGTCCAGGCCACGCTGGGCAACTTCACCTACGAGCGCGCCAGCTCATCCCTGGTCCGGCTGAACTCCGGGAAGCTGCTGCTCGCGGGCGGGAACTCCACGGTGGGCCTGACGACGGAGGTCTTCGACCTTTCAACCGGTACCTCCGCGTTCTCCACCAGCATGGCGTCCAACCGCTACCTGATGGCCACCACCGTGCTTCCCAGCGGCAAGGTGCTCTTCATCAGCGGCTATGACCGGGACGACGGAGCAACCGTCAGCGCCGTCCTCGTCTACACGCCCGCGAGCCCCTGAAGTCCACCTGAAACTCAGTTGAGGAGCGGTCGGACCCACACAGGTCCGGCCGCTCCGGGCATTGCGGCGCCGCGCGATTGAGCGAGGATGCGGCCCATGTCCAACCTCCAAGGCAAGACCCTCTTCATCACCGGCGCCAGCCGCGGCATCGGCAAGGCCATCGCGCTGCGCGCGGCCCGCGACGGCGCCAACATCGTCATCGCCGCGAAAACCACGGACCCGCACCCCAAGCTGCCCGGCACCATCTACACGGCGGCGAAGGAGATTGAAGAGGCCGGCGGCAAGGCGCTCCCCTGCGTGGTGGACATCCGCGACGAGGCGCAGATCCAAGCCGCCGTCGCCAAGGCCGTGGAGACCTTCGGCGGCATCGACATCCTGGTGAACAACGCCAGCGCCATCAGCCTCACCGGCACGCTGGAGACGCCGCTCAAGCGCTTCGACCTGATGCACGGCATCAACACGCGCGGCACCTTCGCGTGCTCGCAGGCGTGCATCCCGTACCTCAAGAAGTCCTCCAACCCGCACATCCTCAACAACTCGCCGCCGCTCAACATGGAGCCGCGCTGGTTCGGCCCCCACGTGGCCTACACCATCGCGAAGTACGGCATGAGCCTGTGCGCGCTGGGCATGGCGGAGGAGCTCAAGGACGACGGCATCGCCGTCAACACGCTGTGGCCCCGCACCGTCATCGCCACCGCCGCCGTGCAGAACCTGCTGGGCGGCGACGACACCATCAAAGGCAGCCGCACGCCGGAGATCATGGCGGACGCCGCGTACACCATCCTCACCAAGCCCAGCCGCTCCTTCACCGGCAACTTCTGCATCGACGATGAAGTGCTGCGCGCCGCCGGCATCACCAACCTGGACAAGTACCAGTCCGTCCCCGGCGCGGAGCTGCTGCCCGACTTCTTCCTCTAGCGCGGCTCGGCCCCATGCCCCCGCGCAAGCTCCAGCGACACCTGGTCTGGCTCGAGTCCTTCACCGCCGCCGTGGAGGCCGGCAGCATCGACGCCGCCGCGGAGCACCTGGGCGTCGCCCGCTCCGTCGTGAGCGAGCACATCCGCGCGCTGGAGGAAGCGCTCGCGGATGGCGCCGCCCTGCTGGAGCGGGGGCCGGGCCGGCGCCTGCAACTGTCCGCGCGTGGAGAGCGCCTCTACGCGGGCACCCAGACGCCGCTGCACCAGCTGGACGTGAAGCGGCTGATGGACCTGGCCCGAGTGGAGCCCACCCTGCGCCTGGGCCTCAACCCCACGCTGTCCATGTCGCTGCTGGGCGGCATCGCGCAGGATGCCGCCGCCGCCGACCTCAAGCTGGTGGTGGGCTTCGGCGGCTCGCACGAACTCATGCGGCAGGTGCAGACGCGGCAGCAGGACCTGGCGCTCGACTTCACCCCCCTGCCCCCACACGAGGGCGTGGACACCGAGTCCCTGCTGCGCATGTCCTTCGTCGTCATCGCGGGTCCCGACTCCGCGCTCGCCCGGGAGCACCCCTCCCGCCGCTCGCTGGACGTGAAGGACCTCCAGGGCCAGCGCTTCGTGGACTGGCTTCGAGACGACCCCTACGGCGGCGCCAACAGCGCGCGCTTCGCCGCGCACGGCGTGTCCGTCACCGAGGTCGGCCGCGTGGAGAGCTTCCTCCACCTCTACGAGCTGCTGCGCGCCTACAAGGCCTGCACCATCGCCCCGGACGTACGCCCCACCCAGCCGTTCCCCACCGACCTCCACGTCTGGCCCCTGCGCGAACAGGAGCCCCAGGTCGTGGAGGTGGTAGCCGTCTGGCCCTCCGGAGGCCTCAGCCCCGCCGTCCAATCCATCCTTGACGGGCTGCGTCGCCGCCTGAACAAACGGCGATAATCCGACGAAGACGTCGAATTCTGCCGGATTTCCGTCTTGCAGTGGGGTGGGTATTCTTCAGGAGTCCTGCATCTCCTGAAGGAGCCGCTCGCGATGACACCCACGGAACGGACCATTGCCCGCCTTCCCGCCCACCTGCGCCGCTACGTGGTGGGCCAGGACTACGCGGCGTACACGCCCAGGGATCAGGCGGTGTGGCGGCACATCCTGGGGCAGCTGCGCGAGCACCTGAGCGACAAGGCGCACCCCGTCTACCTGGAGGGCCTGGAAGCCACGGGCATTGGCGCGGAGGCCATCCCCAGCCTGGACGAGATGAACGAGAAGCTGTCCAAGCTGGGCTGGTCCTGCGTGGCGGTGCGCGGCTTCATCCCGCCGGCCGTCTTCACGGAGCTGCAGGCGCAGGGCGTGCTGGCCATCGCGGCGGACATCCGCACGCACGAGCACATCCAGTACACGCCCGCGCCGGACATCGTCCATGAGAGCGCGGGCCACGCCCCCATCATCGCGAACGCGCGTTACGCGCAGTACCTCAAGGCCGTGGGGCTGGTGGGCTTCAAGGCCATCGCCAGCGTGGAGGACCAGGCCGTCTTCGAGGCCATCCGCAACCTCTCCGTGGTGAAGGAGGACCCCACCGCGACGGAGGAGGAGATTTCCCACGCCCAGGCCCGCCTGGAGGCCGCCAACGCCAGCCACCGCTACATCAGCGAGAGCACCCGCGCGAGCCGCCTGTACTGGTGGACCGCGGAGTACGGGCTGATTGGCGACCTGAAGCACCCGCGCATCTACGGCGCGGGCCTGCTGTCCAGCATTGGCGAGGCCCGGCACTGCCTGACGTCCGCCGTGCACAAGCTGTCCCTGGGCGTGGCGTGCGCGGACACGGACTACGACATCACCCGCATGCAGCCGCAGCTCTTCGTGGCGCGCGACTTCGAGCACCTCTTCGAGGTCCTGGCCGAGTTCGAGTCCACGCTCGCGTGGAAGCGCGGCGGAGACCTGGGCCTCAACGAGGCGCTGCGCGCGCGCACGGTCAACCACCTGGTGCTCGCGGACGGCCGCGAGGTGACGGGCAAGGTGGTGGAGCTGCTGCCCGCCGCGAAGGACGTGGCCCCGGGCCTGTCCACCGCGCTGGCCCGGCTGGAGGGCCCCATCCTCACGTCCATGAACGGGCACGCCGTGGACATGCCGTTCAGCGGCGCGGCGCTGGTCGCCTTTGGCCAGGGCACCCTGCCGGAGCGCGGGAGCTTCACGCTCACGCTCGACAGCGGGCTGGTGCTGGAGGGCTTCGCGGTGGGCGGCGGAGAAGTGATTGCCCTGCGCGGCACGCTGGCCGGCCAGGAGCTGACGCTGCCGTCCATGGCGCGCCTGTACCTGACGGAGCGGCTGCCGTCCGTGGCGGGCGGCCCCGCCGACCCGGGCACGTGGGACGAGTGGTTCGGGGAGATGGACGCCTTCACCGCGGGCGACGGCGAGGCCCAGGCGCGCGAGCGCAAGGCGCAGGCCCTGCCCCCGTCGCTGGCCGCCCTCTACACGGAGGTGCGCCGCATCCGCGAGACGGGGCAGCTGGCCGCCGAGCGGCTGGAGCAGATCGCCCGCGCGTCCACGGACTTCCCCACCGACTGGCTCCTGCGCGCCGAGGTCGCGGAGCTGCGCGGCGAGGTGCCCGCGCGGCGCGAGGCGGCGCAGGCGTAGGGCCCGGTGCTTCGAATCACAGACGGATGACGCGCAAACGGCCCGGTCGACCTCTTCACGAGGTCGCCGGGCCGAATCACTTCCAGGGGCTTTCGCCGCCGGGACTACTTGTTGATGCGCACCATGGCCACGTCGTAGTGGCGCTCGGTCACGTAGCCGTTCGCGGCCTTGCCGGGGCGGTACATGTTCCCGGTCTTGTCATCCACGTAGAAGCGGTTGTTCGGGTTCGTGTCCTTGCCCGTGCTGGCGTTCTTCGTGCCCGGGTCGTGGAACGTGTAGTAGGTGCGGCCCTTGTCGTCGACGCCGCGGCCCGTGATGGTCACGAAGTGGTCCGTGAGGCCGTCCGCGTTGTAGCTCGCGTCCTTGTGGCTCACGCCGACGACCACCGGCTTGCCGGCCTCCAGCTGCTTGTCGATGTAGCTGCGGCCCTCGGCGGCCTTCTTCGAGTCCACGTTGAGCGCGCCGACGCCGTTCTCGCTCTTGCCCACCTGGATGCGGCGGTCGGGGCCCAGCACGGTCGCGCCGGAGTCACGCGCCATCGCCGTCGCGGCCTTGAAGCACGCCGTGTCGCTCGCGGTGTAGCCGTGGCCGTTCTCGAACTGGCTGTAGTACGGCACCTTCACGTGCACCGCCGGCTTGTCCTTGGACGGGGCCACCTGCTCCGTGTTCGCGGGGGCCGCCTCCGTGGTGGGCTTGGAGGTGTTCGTGCCCTGCGTCGTGGGCTTGCCTTCCGTGGTGCCCGGCTTCGAACCGTTGTTCACGGACGGGGGAACCACGCCCGTGTTGGTGTTGGCCGGCTTCGTCGTGGTGCCCGACTTCTCCTGCTTCAGCATCGCGAGGGCGTCCTTCGCCTCCGACTTGAAGCGGTTGGCCACGCCCTTCTGCACATCCTTGGAGCTGCCGGAGAAGTGCACCAGGGTGCCGCTGGCGTTGGTGCGGCCGCGCTCGGCGTAGATGTCCTTGATGAGCTGCTCGTCGCTCACCTTCGCGGGGTCGCGCCCGTTGAGCGCCTTCTTGAAGATGTCGTCCGCCTTGCCCGGGCCGTGCTGCACGGAGGTGGACCAGGCCACGTCCCGCAGCGCCGCGGAGCGCTTGTCCAGGTCGATGCCCGTCGCCTTCTTGATGTTGGCGGCGCCCGCGTCGTAGTGCGTGGTCTTGATGTAGTCGTGCTGCGCCTTGTCGAAGCCCTTCGGGTCCTTCGCGGCCAGCTGCTTCCACGCGGCGGAGAACTCCGCGGTGCCCGGCTTGCTGCCCGACAGCGCCTTGTGGAACTCCGGGTTCGTCTTCTTCAGCGAGTTGACGAACGACTGCGCGGACCCGTTCGCGGAGGCGAACTGGTAGGAGCCGTAGGACACGCCGCCCTTGTCACCCTTGCCCGTGGACACGGTGCCGGGGCCGCGAGCCTCATACTTGCGGCTCAGCCCGCCCAGCTCCCCGTTGGTCGCGCTGCTGGATGACGTGTTCGTCGCGGGCGTCGTCGCCTTCGCGCCGTCCGTGGACTGCGTGAAGCTGTCGCCCGACGTCTTCGTCCCCGCGCTCGACTTGTTGGTGCCCTTCGTGTCGAAGCCGTCCTGCACCTTCAGCGTCTGGCCAGCCAGGATCTTGTTCGGATCCTTGATGTTGTTCGCCTTGGCCAGCGCGTCAACGGTGGTGTTGTAGCGCTTCGCGAGGCCGGAAAGCGTGTCACCCGACTGGATGCGAACGTTGGAGACGGTCACGGAGAAGACCCCTCTATGTCTGGCCGCGACCAAAGGCGCCGCGGACGTGCTTGGATTGACCGGATTATCGAAAGGCAATGCGATCAGTTTCGCATTCCCAGTCACAATCGCGTGAAACCAGTGATTCCAGTAACTTCAGTTTCAGCGGATCGATCCGCTGAGGCTGAAGAACCTGCCCAGGAGGACCAGTCCGATGTCCAGGATCCAACCGGAATTCAAAAGTTTGGCATTGCTGTTTGCCATTTGCGTCACGAGCGCGGTCCCGGACGCCTCGGCTCAGGGGTCCGAGGGACTCACGGGGGTCTATTCGAACAAGGGCGGGACGCTCGCCATCGTCGAGGGCAGCAACGAGACGCTCGTGCACTTCTCGGGCTCGTTCCCGCAGGGCAGCAGCGCGGGCACCTGCGATTGCGCTTTGGTCGTCCAGAAGAAGACAGTCACGAATTGGTCACTTCATCAGGCGGGTGAGGAAGACGCCTGGACGCTGCGCGTCAATCCCAAGCAATTCGTCCTGGAGTCGGGTCCGTCACCGTCCTGTTGCGGCGCCGGCTACTCAGGCAAGGACACGTTCGCCCGGAGCACCTCCAAGCCACTGAGCATCTGCAAGGTGAAGGTGTCCAAGGCGGTCTTCCACGCGTCTGACGCGGCCAACACGCCGCGCAAGGCGTTCGTGGTGTCTGGCGACGCGGTGGAGGCCTACGTCGACCCGGTGGAGCCGGACTTCCTCGCCGCGCGCTTCCAGGGCCCCCAGAAGGCCACGGCGGGGCTGCTCAAGCGCGAGGACCTGGACTGCGCGGCGGAAGGCGCGCCCACGGCCGCGAAGGCTCCCGTGGCCGCGGACAAGCTCCAGCCCTTCGCGGGGACGTGGGTGGAGTTGACGCGCCAGGGCAAGGGCTTCGTGGTGCTCAAGCCCTGCTCGGCCGCGACGCGCAGCTTCACCGTCAAGCCCGCGACGGGTGAGGTGGAGGTGCAGTTGGGGCAGGAGGCCACGACGATGAAGGTGACATCCGTGGAGGCCGGCAAGGGCACCGGGACCTGGGTGCTGGGGCTCACGGCCGCAGACGGCAAGCCGGAGGCGCTCCAGTGGAAGACGGCCGACGCCGCCAAGGGCACCGTGACCGTGAACAGCCCGGACCTCTTCTCCCAGAGCCACGACTACGTGCGCCAGGAGAAGAAGTCCGCCTTCCCGTCCAAGCAGGAGACGGGGTGCGACGAGTTCGAGCGCTAACGCGCCCGTGAACGCCGCCGGGCCCGCAGGCCCCCACCGAGCAGCAGCGCGACGAGCGCACCGGACAGGGGGCCACCCGCGGCCTGGCAGCTACCGTCATCCGAGGGCGTGCGCGGATCATCAATGGGATCCACGGGCCTGCCCGCGTCCACGGTCCCCGCATCGGGGGTGCCCGCATCCGCGCCAGCATCGGGCGTCCCGGCGTCGGTTCCGGCGTCCGTGCCCGCATCCGTCGCATGGAGCGGCGCGCAGGACGCGGCCTGGCCGGTGACCGCGATGCACAGCCGGCCATAGCGGCCCAGGCCTTCCATCCGGCCGTCCACGACCGCCACCATCACGCGCGTGGCGTCATCCGCGGCCACCTGGGCGCGCAGGGCGTCCGGCCCGTCCACGGTCGCCACCCGCAGTACGGCGTCATCCGTGACGGCCGCGACGACCAGGTGCACCGTGGCCGGATCGATGCCCGGCTCGGGCTCATACGAGGCGCCCACGAAGGACGCGCCGCCGGGGACCTCGAAGATCCGCGAGGCCGCCGCCGCGACGCGCACGCGGTCGAGCGTGGTGGGGAACTCCGCCGCCGTCTTCGCCACCGGTGCATACCCCTCCCCTCGCGCGTAGCCGAACCCCGGCGTCGCGCGCGGGCCGGTGCCCAGGTTCCAGGTGGCGAATTGGGCGAAGGCCGCGTCGAAGCTGGAGGCGAAGTCGCGGCGCAGACAGGTGTCCAGCAGCACCGGCCAGCGGGCCTCCGGCTGGCGCACGGACTCCTCCAGCAGCGCGACGAGCGCGCCGTCACCGTAGCGCTCGCCCACGAACTGGAAGAAGAGCCCCGCGCCGTAGATGAAGGTCACGCCGGGCCCTGCGGGGTCCAGCACCAGCGTGCTGTCCGGAGTCAGCATGTAGCCGCGGGTGAAGTGCTCCAGGTCGTCGAGCGCGGGCTCGAAGCGCTCGGTGGCCCAGACGGCGGTGCCCTCGGAGGCGACGCCGCCCAGGTCGGGCCGGTAGGCGGCCTGCACCGCGTGGAAGAACTCGTGGCTGGCCAGGATCTCCACGGCCTCTGCGTCGGACGGGTAGTTGTAGCCCGTGAAGTCGTTCTCCTGGAGCATGAAGCCGGTGCAGCGCGTGACGCCCTCCAGGCAGGTCTCCTGCCGGAAGGCGCCGTCGCCAATCCCCGCGAAGTCCACCAGGTACACGTCGAAGCGGCCGTCGCCGCCGTCGTCCCCGGCCGGA
This sequence comes from Corallococcus sp. AB032C, assembly GCF_003668935.1. Classification (NCBI taxonomy): domain Bacteria; kingdom Pseudomonadati; phylum Myxococcota; class Myxococcia; order Myxococcales; family Myxococcaceae; genus Corallococcus; species Corallococcus sp. AB032C. The sequence goes on from NZ_RAWP01000027.1 coordinate 46,918, forward strand.
TTCGTGTCGTCGGGCGGCAGGCGGAAGCCCAGGTCCACGTAGAACGTCGCCACGCGTTCGTAGGTGCGCCCGACGAGCTCCACGAAGTCGGGCACGCCGCTGCCATCCGCGTCCGCTGGCGGCACGGCGTGGGTGCCCTGGCGGGTGAAGTGGATGCGGAAGCGCCCGCCCGGAGACACGACGGACTCCACCGTGTCCCCGGGCTCATAGCGCGGCGCCTGCGCGCCAGGCGAGGTGGGCCGCCCGGACTCGGCGACCCGCTTCTGTACGGCCTCCCGCTCGTGCGGGAGGCCACGCGGGGTTCCCGCGCCGGCCAGCAGCAGGAGCAGCGTGGGAACCCCGGGGGTCATCACGGCAGGTAGGCCCACCGCAGGCGGATCGACCCGGCGCTGGTGGAAGAGCTCACCGAGCCCGTCGTGTCGCACTGCGACTGCACGGTGGGCTCATAGTAGGCCTTGACCTGCAGCTTCGCGTGACGGCCGTCCGCCAACTGGATGAGGAAGACCTTGTTCGTCATCTGCAGGCACTGGGCATAGTCCCAGAACGTGAGGGTCTGGGTCGCCGGGCTCTGGAGGCCGAACGGGTCCCCGCTGAACGTGCAGGTGTCGGGGGTGTAGTAGTTCTCCGCCTGGAACTGAGCATCGGTAGGCACGGACGTCACCGCTTCGAACGTCGTGCCGTCCGGCGTCGGTGCCACTGTCACGCACGACGGCCCGGACACGCCGCTGTTGAAGCGCACGACGTACCGGCGCACCGCGACGTCCCACGCCGTCGAGCTCAGCGCGGCCTGATCATCGATGTCGACCTTCTGGAGCCCCGTCGGCGTGAAGCGCGCGTAGGTGTACGACTCCGGAACGCTGGTGCCACCCGCGCGGCCGTCCAGGAACGTGAGGTACTCGCCCTGGGTCGTGCCTTCCTCGGTCACGCCGCCGGTGGCGACGGTGGTCCGGAGCCGAAGCTTGTCGATGCTCTGCTCCGTGCAGGCCACGGCGTTGCGGCACAGCTCCGCGCCACCGTCCGTGGGAGTGCCGGCGTCGGTCTCCGTACCCGCGTCGGTCTCCGTGCCCGCGTCCGTGGTCGTACCTGCGTCCGTCGTCGTGCCCGCGTCGGTGGTGGTCCCGGCGTCGGTGGTGGTGCCCGCGTCCGTCTCCGGCTCTTCGTCCGGCGTCAGGGTGCGCAGCTCGCACTTCTTGTCCGCGTTGCAGGTCCAGGCCTGGCCCGCGGGGGCCGCGCCCTCATCACGGCAGTCGAACGCATCCACGCAGTCGTCGCTGCTGCATCCCGGCGCCACCACGGCCAGCGCGAGGGCCGCCAGGGCCCCCATGCCGAACCAACGTGCACCGCTCTTCCGGACCGCCCCTTCGGGGTTGCTCATCGTCGTCACCTTTCGCCGCGGAGACCCGCCGCCGTTCGATGGGGACGATCTCTATTCGATAACGATTATCATTTTCAATATCGACGATCCATTTTCAGGCCGAAGTGTCGCCGGGCGGCTTCGGTGCGTTGTGGGCGGACAGGCGGGGTTGTCCGCCGGGGCCCAGGAGTCCCTGCATGGCGTCGAAGAGGTTGAGGTTGGAGCCGCTGGGGAGGAAGACGACCTTGTCGAGGCCTCCGACGACGGCGGCCTGGGCCTGCGCGGCCACGGCCTTCACGAAGTTCTCCCCGCCCCCCAGGGATTCCACGCGTTGGCGGAACTGACTGGCCTCCACTTCCGCGAGGCGCGACTGGCGTTCCACCTCCAGGTCATTGAGGCGCTGCTGGCGCTCCAGGGCCACCTGGGTGGTGAGCCGTTCGCGCTCGAGCTCCGCCTCGGAGCGGATGCGCGAAGCGCGGGCGTCGGACTCGGCGCGGGCCAGGGCCTCCTCGCTCTCCACGCGGGCGCGCTCCAGCTGGGCCTCCGCCTCCACCTTGGCGCGGCTGAGCGTCTCCAGCTGGTGGTTGCGGTTCTGCAATTCGATGAGGGATTGGCGCTCCGCCTCCGACTTGCGGTGGCTGGCGATGTCAGCGAGCTGCTTCTCCTCCTCGCTGCGGATGCGCTTGAGCTCCGCGGCGGCCTGGGCCTCCTGGCGTGAGGCGTCCAGCTGGATCTGGATGTTGGTGTCGATGGCCTCGCGCAGCTTCAGGGCCGTCTTATCATCGACGGGGGCGATGTCCTTGATGTCGATGTCGATGATGCGCAGCTGGTTCTCGGAGAAGAGGCGGTCCTTGCGAGCGCGTCCCGCGTCATCCATGCCGAAGATGGTGCGGCGGATGAGCACGCTGGCGTTCTTGTGGAAGGTCTCGAACTCGTTCTCCGCGGCGACCTGGCGGATGCGCGACGCGAGGTTCTCACACACGTACCCGATGAAGTCGTTCACCCGGAAGATGGCCTTGTCCTTCTCCGGGTCGCCCTGCACGTCGAACTGCCACTTGTATGAAAGCTTGATGCGCAGCCGCGCGTGGTCGCGAGTGGCCACCTCGAACAGGTCCGTGGCGAAGTCCGGCCCCAGCCGCAGCATCAGCACCTTGAGCTGACGCGGGCGCTTGGGCGTGCTGCCGGACAAGTCCAGGACGGTGACGTCCTCGTACGGGCGCAACATCACCTTCGCGGGGCCGAACTCCACGCGCGCGTGATTGGACTCGAAGTCGTTGATGAGGACCGCCGTGTTGTCCTCGATGCGCAGCACGATGGCGCGCGTGCGGTCCCCCCTCTCCGTCGCGATCATGGGACGTGGCGCGCGGGCGTCCTTCGCCTCCGCGGGCGGCAGCGGCGGAGTGAGGCCCAGCAGGGCCTCCGCGTCCGGGGACAGGCGCTTCTCGTGCAGTTCCTGGTGCGCCTCCGGCATGAACTGGCAAGGCCCCTGGACGAGCGACACCTTGCCCGAGCGCAGGTCGCGCACGTACAGGCCTTCCCCCTGCCCCAATGACAGCGCGGCAATCTCCCGGTGGATGAGGACCTTCTCGCTGGGCACGTAGGTGCGAGGGCCGCGGACGATCCACGTGTCACCGGCCTTGCGTGCACGCGGCTCGCCGCCCTCGTTCTCGGAGAGGTCGTCCAGTGCCTGGAGCTTCAGGCCCTGCAGCTCCGACAGGACATGCTTGCGGCGCACGTCCCCTTCCAGCGCCTCGCCGGGTTCGAGGAAGAAGACATCCGGGCCGGAGACGACCTTGCGGCGGCCCTCCTGCACGCGGCCGGTGGCGCGGTCCACGGGATTGAGGATGACGCAGTACTCGGTCTCCTTGAGGACGCGGGCCTTCTCCAGCGACACGACGGTGACGGATTCGCCCGGCACGTAGCGGCCGGGGCCTCGCACCAGCCACTCGTCACCGGCTTCACGGCGGCGGGGAGCGTCTGGGACGTGGGCGTCCGTGAAGGCGGTGAGCGCGCGCAGACGCAGCGCCTCCGACACGCCCAGGACGTATTCCGGGACGATGTCGCCCTCCAGCTCCTCGCCGGGGTACAGCGGGAACACCTTCGGGCCCACGCGGACCTCGCGGTCGCCCACCGCGACGCGGGCCTGGCCGAAGTCGTCCAGCGCCACCTGGCCGTCCACGCGCACCACGGGGTTGCGCACCACGCACCAGCTGCCGGCGCCCAACTCCACCATCCGCTCCTTCGCCACGAGCGTCAGGTGCGCTTCGAGCGTCAGCACGCGCGGGCCTACTTCCATGAGCACGACTCCGCGGTTGGCGTCCTCGATGTATGCGTACTCGCGGTTCTTCAGGGAGATGCGCTGGATGGCTTCGGTGCTGGGGGCGGACGGCATGGCACACCTGCTCGCGGGAGTGGGGTTCAGCCGCGAGTCATTGCGAGCCCCATGCCGTCACCGCTCGCCCTGGAACGGCTCCGCACCGCACCGGACTGGCGCGGACACTCGCTCCACTCCGGTGCGCGGTGTTCCAGACTGGAGCGCATTTCGAACAACCAGCGCCGGGGTTTCCGCATCGTCCGACCCGTGTGGCTGGTACCGTTTGATGAGCAGGTATGGAGAACCCTCACGATGGCCTTCACTCCGCTCAACGCGCTCAACGCCTTCGTCGCCGTCGCACGGAAGCTGAGCTTCGTCGTGGCCGCGCGGGAGCTCGGCGTGTCGACGTCCGCACTCAGCCAGTCGGTCCGCCAGCTCGAGGAGCGCTTGGAGACGCCGCTGCTCATTCGCAGCTCGCGCAGCGTCGCCCTCACGGAGGCGGGCCAACGGCTCCTTGAAAACGCAGGGCCGGCGGTGGACCAGGCGCTGGAGGCCCTGCAGACGGTGAAGGCCAGGCGTGGCGAAGTGACCGGACGTGTTCGCATCACCGTTCCGACCGCCGCGAGTTCGCTGGTACTCGAACGACTGATCCCCCGGTTCGTCGAACGACACCCAAAGGTCGAACTGGAGGTGAGCGTCGATAATCGACTCGTCGACCCTGTCGCCGAGGGTTTCGACGCCGGCATCCGGCTCGTCGAGTCCATTGACCGGGACATGGTGCACATCCGGCTCACGGGCCCTTGCCGCGTCGTTGTCGCAGGCGCGCCTTCGTATCTCGACAAGCGCGGTACCCCGCAGAAGCCCGCCGATCTGCTCCACCATGATTGCCTCGTGTTCCGGCTGGGACCCGGCGGTGGACTCTGGGCGTGGGAGTTGGAGCGTGGAAAGAAGACGGTCCGCGTCCCCGTGCGTGGACCGGTCGTGCTCAGTGACAACGAGCTGCGCCGCACGCTTGCCATCGCGGGGGTCGGCTTGACTTACGGACTCGAGCCGACGATGTCCGAGGACCTCCGCAGCGGCCGCCTGCGGGTGGTGCTTTCCCAGTACGCCCCGACGGTGCCCGGCCTGTTCCTCTACTTCCCGAACCGGGCTCAAATCTCTCCCGCGCTGCGCGCCTTCGTGACGGTCGCCCGGGAGCTGGCCAGCAGTCGTTAAGCTTTCCTAAAGCGTCCGTCCCAGAACCGGCGGTTTCGCGGAGGTGCCTTCGCGCGTACACCTCTGCTCATGCCGATGAAGACCACCGGATACGCGGCGCATTCCGCGGATGCGCCTCTTTCTCCCTATACCTTCGAACGCCGCGAGCTCCGGCACAACGACATCGCGATGGAGGTCCTCTATTGCGGCATCTGCCATACGGACCTGCATATGGCGCGCAACGACTGGGGCGCGACCCGGTACCCGTTCGTTCCCGGTCACGAGTTTGTTGGACGTGTCATCGCCGTTGGCTCGGACGTTTCACGCCACAAGATGGGCGACGCCGTGGCGGTGGGATGCATGCTCGACAGCTGCCAGCGCTGCGACCAGTGCCGCAAGGGCGAAGAGCAGCTCTGTCGCGAGGGCCATACCCACACGTACAACGGCATGGACCGGGTGACCGGAGATCCAACCTACGGGGGCTACTCGAAGTTCATGGTGGTCCGGGAGGAGTTCGCGCTCCGCATGCCGGCCGCGCTCGCCCTTTCGAAGGCGGCGCCGCTGCTCTGTGCTGGCATCACGACGTACTCCCCGCTACGGACGTGGGGCGTCGGTCCGGGGAGCCGCGTGGGGGTCATTGGACTGGGGGGGCTTGGCCACATGGCGGTCAAGTTCGCCGTCGCAATGGGCGCCGAAGTCACCGTGCTGAGCCGCAGCGCCGCCAAGGAAGCGGACGCCCTCGCGCTCGGTGCGGATCGCCTGTTGGTGTCGACGGATGCCAAGGCGATGGCGAAAGCAGGCTCAAGCCTCGATCTCATCATCGACACGGTGCCGACGAAGCACGAGCTCCTCCCCTACCTGCCGCTCCTGGATATCGACGGAACGCTCGTCATCGTGGGTCAGGTCGGGCCACTGGCCGAGACGAGCTCGGTGCCACTTCTCTTCGGCCGTCGCCGCATCGCGGGCTCGCCCATCGGCGGTCTCGCCGAGACCCAGGAGATGCTCGATTTCTGCAGCCGGAAGCAGGTGCTTCCAGATTGCGAGCTGATTCGCATCGATCAGGTGAACGAGGCCTACGAGCGGCTCGGGCAAGCAGACGTTCGGTACCGCTTCGTCATCGACATGGCCTCGTTGCCACAGCCGTGAAGTCACCCAAGGAATCCAACATCATGAGCAAGAACGTACTGGTTGTGATTGGCATTGGTGGGATCGGGCAAGCGATTGCCCGCCGGCAGGGCGCGGGGAAGACGGTGCTGCTCGCGGACTTTGACGAGCGGACACTGGACGCCGCCGCCAAGAGCCTGGAAGCGACGGGCTACGCGGTCTCGGCCATGCCGGTGGACGTGGCCTCGCGTACGTCCATCCACGAGGTCGTCAAGGAGGCCAGCAGGCTTGGAGCGGTGACCGAGGTCGTCCACACGGCGGGCGTATCTCCGAACATGGCGCCGCCCGACAGGATTCTCGCGGTCGACCTGCTCGGTACTGCGCTCGTGCTCGAGGAGTTCGGGAACATTGTCGCCCCGGGTGGGGCGGGCATCATCATCTCGAGCATGGCCGGCTACATGCTTCCGCCCCTACCGACAGAGGTCGACCTGGCGCTCGCGACCACGCCCGCCGACGAGCTGTTGAAGCTGCCTTCACTCCAGCCGTCAGCCATCTCTGATTCGGGAGCCGCGTACGCCATCTCGAAGCGCGCCAACCACCTCCGCATCCAGGCTGAGAGTTTGCGTTGGGCTGAACGCGGCGCACGGTTGAACGCGATCAGCCCAGGCATCATCCTCACGCCATTGGCGCAGAAGGAACTGTCTTCACCGATCGGTGCGGCCTACCGAGCGATGATCGCGGCATCAGCGCTCAAGCGAGTCGGTACTCCCGAGGAGGTCGCGTCCGCCGCAGCGTTCCTGCTCGGTCCCGACGCCGGCTTCGTGACGGGGAGCGATCTCCTCATGGATGGCGGCGTCATTCCGGCCATTCGGATGGGCCGATTGAACGTGGAGATCAAAGCATGACGACGAAAACCATGGTGCCGGAAGCAGTGCTGAACAACGGGGTGAAGATGCCCCTCCTCGGCTTCGGCGTCTATCAGGTGCGCGATCTCGCGGAGTGCGAACGGAGCGTGGAAGAAGCACTCCGTGTCGGCTACCGGCTCATCGACACGGCGGCCGCGTACCAGAACGAGGAAGCAGTCGGGAATGCGATCCGCCGCAGCGGTATCCCGCGCGACGAGATCTTCGTAACGACGAAGCTGTGGATTGAAGACGCGGGCTACGAGAAGACCCGGAAGGCCATCGAACGTTCCCTGCGGCGGCTTCAGCTCGACGTCATCGATCTGTACCTCATTCACCAGCCATACGGAGATGTGCACGGGGCCTGGCGCGCGATGCAGGAACTGCAACGTGAGGGGCGCGCCCGCGCGATTGGCGTCAGCAACTTCCATCCCGACCGGGTGATGGATCTCATCGTCCACAACGAGATCGTGCCGGCCGTGAACCAGATCGAGACGCACCCGTTCTGTCAGCAGCTCGAGGCACAGAAGTTCCTGCGCGACAACGGGGTGCAGATCGAGTCGTGGGGCCCCTTCGCGGAAGGGAAGCACGACATCTTCCAGAACGCGCTCCTGCACTCCATTGGTGCCAGGCACGGGAAGAGCGTGGCGCAGGTCATCCTGCGGTGGCTCGTTCAACGCGGCGTCGTCGCGATTCCGAAGTCCGTCCGTCAGGAGCGCATCGCCGAGAACTTCGCGGTGTTCGACTTCGAATTGAGCGCCGACGACATGGCGGCCATTGCCACGCTCGACACGAACACGAGCAGCTTTTTCGACCATCGTGATCCGGTGATGGTCAAGCGGCTCAGTGAAGTGAAGGGCATCAGTTGAGCGTGCGAAACGTGCCCCACGTGCTCATCCTCGGCGCCAACGGGCAGCTCGCGCGCAACACGACCCGTGTCTTCTTGCGTGATACCGACGCGAAGCTGACGCTCTATCTGCGTCGCGCGAGCCGCCTGCGGAACCCTGATCCCGGCCGCGTCCGCATCGTCGAGGGCGATGTGCTGGATCGTGCGGTCCTCGAAGCCGCCATGAAAGGGCAGGACGTCGTGTACGCGAACCTGACTGGCGCGATGAAGGAGCAGGCCGAGCACATCGTGTCCGCGATGCACGCCTCGGGCGTGCGGCGCCTCGTCTTCATCAGTTCGATGGGCATCTACGGCGAGGTGCCGGGGGAGAGGTACAGCAGCATCCTCGATCCGTATCGCGACTCAGCAGTGGTCATCGAGGCCTCGGACCTCGACTACACAATCCTGCGCCCCGGTTGGTTCACACACGATCACGAGATTCGGTACACCCTCACGCAGAAGGGCGAGCCGTTCAAGGGACGCGACGTTTCGCTCGACAGTCTCTCAGACCTCATCGTGAAGCTGGCGGCCACCCCCGGCATGGAGAGCCGCAGGAGCCTCGGCGTGAGCCGGGCTTGAAGTGTCCAAGAACTCCTCCAGCGAAGCGGTTCCGTCTTGGCTCGATCCCCGGCGTTTGTTCGAATGCCTTCCTGTCAGCGGGCCAGGATGCTCTGGCCCGGTGGCCCCCACCCCGGAGGAAGCATGAAGGCATCGCGACTGAAGCAGACGATTCCTGGATTCGCGCTGATCATCGGCATCATGGCGGGCACGGCCCTGGCCATGGTTCCCGGCTCGACGGCGGAGACGACTGATAGCCAGACGTCCGCGGTCCAGATGATCTGTTCGCGCACCTGCAAGCCGTGCTCGACCCAGATGGAGTGCGGCACGAGCGGCGGTTCCTGCGGGGTCTGGCGCTGCACCCAGCCGTAAACACAAGCGCCTCCGAGTCCCAGGACTCGGAGGCGCTCTTCTACGGATTCGTGAAGACCGCTGACCGCTTCAGCCCTGCGCGGAGCGGGGCTTGCGCGTGGACTTCTTCGTCGTCGCGATCTCCAGCGACAGGTCCATGGCCCGCGCCGAGTGCGTCAGCGCGCCCATCGACACGAAGTCCACGCCCAGCTTCGCCAGCCGGGGCAGCCGGTCCAACGTGACGCCGCCCGACACTTCGATGGGCACGCGGCTCGCCGTCAGCTTCACCGCTTCGCGGATCTGCGCGTCGTCCATGTTGTCCAACATGATGACGTCCGCGCCCGCGGCGATGGCCTCCTCCAGCTGCTTGAAGTTGGTGACCTCCACTTCAATCTTCACCAGCCGGGGACCGTTCAGCTTCGCGCGGCGCACCGCTTCGGTGATGTCGCCACCTACCGCCGCGATGTGGTTGTCCTTGATGAGGATGCCGTCGAAGAGGCCGAAGCGGTGGTTGGACGCGCCTCCCATGCGCACCGCGTGCTTCGCGAGGCCTCGCATGCCCGGCGGAGTCTTGCGCGTGTCCAGCACCCGCAGCTTCGAGCCCCGCACGGAGGTCATCGCCTGCTGGGCCAGCGTCGCGATGCCGGCGGCGCGCTGCACCAGGTTGAGCGCCGTGCGCTCCGCGGCCAGCAGCGAACGCAGCTTGCCGTGGACGCGCGCGGCGACCACCTTCGGTTTGATCTCCTCGCCGTCGCGCTTGAGGACCTCCACCTCCACCTCCGCGTCCACCATGTGGAAGACGCGGACGAAGGCGTCCAGGCCGGCGACGATCATCTGCTCCTTCGCGACCAGCTCACCGCTGCCCTCCGCTTCGGCGGGGACCACCGCCAGCGAGGTGACGTCCCCCGCAGCACCCAGGTCCTCGTCGAGGGACAGCGCGATGAGCCGATCGAGATAATCCTGCTGCACTTCCGCCTCCTACCGGCGCGCCTTGCGAGCCGGCTTGCCCCGAGTGGTCTTCTTCGCCGCGGCCTTCTTCGCGGCGGTCTTCTTCCCCGCCGCCTTCTTCGCCGAAGCCTTCTTCGCAGGAGCCTTCTTCACCGCCGCCTTCTTCGCGGCCGTCTTCTTGCCCGCTGCCTTCTTCGCGGAAGCCTTCTTCGCAGGGGCCTTCTTCGCGGCGGACTTCTTGCTCGCCGCCTTCTTCGCGGAGGCCTTCTTCACCGCCGCCTTCTTCGCGGAGGCCTTCTTCGCAGGGGCCTTCTTCACCGCCGCCTTCTTCGCGGAGGCCTTCTTCGTCGGAGCCTTCTTCACCGGCTTCGCCGAGCCCTCCGGCGCCTCGCGGGCGTCGCCGCCCTCCTTGGCCCGGTCGAACTCGCGCATCGCGTCGTCCACGAGGCCCATGCTCATGTACGCGACGCCCAGGTCGTGGTGGTCCGCCGGGGACAGCCCTTCCTTGGTGCCCTCGCGCAGCTTGTTGAGGGCCTCCTCCACCATCGGATCCGCGGCCTGGGGCGCCTGCGAAGCCTCTTCGGCTTCAATCTCGCCCTTCAGCTCCTGGCCCAGGTTCACCGCTTCGTCCTTCGGTGCCTGCGGCTCGGTGGCCACCTTCACCTGGGCGCTCTCAGGCGCGAGGGACTCGGACGCTTCAGGGGCTTCGGACTCGGTGCTGCCCGGCAACGGCGACGGCGTCTCGGACATGGGGGGCTCCGGGGCGATGCGCTGGAGGTGATCCTGCAGCTTGACCGTGCGCTCCTGGAGCTCCGCCACCCGGGCCTTGTCCTTCTCCACCACGTCCGGCGGAGCACGGGCCACGAAGTTCGGGTTGTCCAGCTTGCGCTGCAAACCGGCGAGTTCCTGCTCGGCGCGGACGATCTCCTTCTTCAGGCGGTCGCGCTCCGCGTCCAGGTCCACCAGGCCCGCCAGGGGCACGTAGATTTCCAGGTTGCCGCTCACGAACGCCGCCGCCTGCGGAGGCTTGGCGCCCGGGGGGCCCACCACCACCTCGGACAGGCCCGCGAGCGGCATCAGGTACGCGCGCCAACGCTCCAACAGCTCGCGCGTCGTCGCGTCCGGGCTCTGCACCACCGCCTTCACCTTGGCGGACGGCGGCAGGTTGCTCTCGCCGCGCAGCGTGCGCAGGCCCTCGATGGCCGCGATGACCGGCGCCATCTCGCCTTCCGAGGCCGCGTCCACCCACGCCGTCTCCGGCGCCGGGTAGGCCGCGATGCAGATGCTCTCCGTGGGCCGGGACATCGGCAGCTTCTGCCAGATCTCCTCGGTGATGAACGGCATGAACGGGTGCATCAGCCGCAGGATGCGGTCCAGGCACGTCACCAGCACCGCGCGCGTGGTGTCCTTGGCCTCCGCGTCGTCGCCGTACAACGAGCCCTTCGCCAGCTCGATGTACCAATCGCAGAACTCCGCCCACAGGAACTGGTACAGCGTGGACGCGGCCTCCGCGAAGCCGAACGCCTCCAGCGACGCGCGCGTCTCCTCGGTGGCCTTCTGCAGGCGGGAGAGGATCCACCGGTCCGCCAGCGTCAGCTTGCGGCCCTCCAGCGGCGTCTTGTCCAGGCTGAAGTCGCCCATGTTCATCAGGGCGAAGCGGCTGGCGTTCCACAGCTTGTTGCAGAACGCCTTGTAGCCACCCAGGCGGTCCATCGACAGCTTGATGTCACGGCCCTGCTGCGTGAGCGACGCCAACGTGAAGCGCAGCGCGTCCGCGCCGTGCGCGGGCATGCCCTGCGGGAAGCGGTTGCGCAAGGACGGCTGCAGCGACTCCGCCTTCGCGCCGAGGATGACGTCCAGGGGATCGATGACGTTCCCCTTCGTCTTGGACATCTTCTCGCCCTTCTCGTCGCGCACCATCGCGTGCAGGTACACGGTGCGGAAGGGCACGTCGTTCATGAAGTGCAGGCCCATCATCATCATCCGGGCGACCCAGAAGAAGATGATGTCGTGGCCCGTCTCCATCACGGACGTCGGGTAGAAGGTCTGGAGATCCGCCGTCTGCTTCGGCCAGCCCAGCGTGGAGAACGGCCACAGCGCGGACGAGAACCAGGTGTCCAGCACGTCCGGATCCTGCGTCAGCTCCTTGCCGCCGCACTTCGGGCAGGACTCCGGCGCCGTGCGCGACACGATGACGTCCGCCGTGTCCTTCGAGCGCTCTTCCGCCGGGGTGCACGCCGCGCAGTACCACGCCGGAATCTGGTGGCCCCACCACAGCTGGCGGCTCACGCACCAGTCGTGGATGTTGTTCATCCAGTGGAAGTACGTGTTCGTCCACGACTCGGGGACGAACTTGGTGCGGCCCTCCTCCACGGCCTGGATGGCCGGCTTCGCCAGGGGTTCGATCTTGATGAACCACTGCGGCGACAGGCGCGGCTCCACCACCGTGGTGCAGCGCTGGCAGGTGCCCACGTTCAGCTTGTGCGGCTCCTCCTTCTCCAGCAGGCCCAGCTCCGTCAGGTCCGCCAGCACCTGCGTGCGCGCCTCCCGGCTCTCCAGGCCCGCGTACTTGCCGGTGTCCTTCGTCATCCGCGCCGCTTCGTCCAGGATGGACAGCATCGGCAGCTTGTGGCGCAGGCCCGTCTGGTAGTCGTTGAAGTCGTGCGCGGGCGTGACCTTCACCACGCCGGTGCCGAACTCCATGTTCACCAGCTCGCCGTCCGCGATGACCGGAATCTCACGGTCGGTGAGCGGCAGCGCCACGCTCTTGCCGATGAGGTCCTGGTAGCGCGGATCCTCCGGGTGCACGGCGACGGCCGTGTCGCCCAGCAGCGTCTCCGGGCGCGTCGTCGCCACGGTGAGGAAGCGCTCCGTGCCCTTCACCGGGTAGCGGATGTGCCAGAGCGAGCCGTTCTTCTCCTCGTGCTCCACTTCCAGGTCGGAGAGGGCCGTGCGGCAGGACGGGCACCAGTTGATCAGCTTCTGGGCCCGGTACATCAGGCCCTCTTCGTACAGCCGGACGAACACCTCGCGCACCGCGGCCGAGGACTGCTCGTCCATGGTGAAGCGCTCGCGGCTCCAGTCCAGGGACGCGCCCAGGTAGCGGTGCTGCTCACCGATGCGCGCGCCGAACTTGCCCTTCCACGTCCAGACGCGCTCGAGGAACGCCTCGCGGCCCAGGTCGTGGCGGCTCTTGCCCTCCGTCTTCTTGAGCTCCTTCTCCACCACCATCTGCGTGGCGATGCCCGCGTGGTCCGTGCCCGGCAGCCAGAGCGCGTTGAAGCCGCTCATCCGCTTCCAGCGCGTGAGGATGTCCTGGATGGTCGCGGTGAGCGCGTGGCCGATGTGCAGGCTGCCCGTCACGTTGGGCGGCGGCAGCACGATGCTGAACGGCGGCTTGGAGGAAGGGGCTTCGGCGCGGAAGTAGTCGCGCTCCAGCCAGTGGTTGTACCACCGCGCCTCCACTTCGGAGGGCTCGTAGGCCTTGGACAGTTCAGTCGTGTCAGTCATTGCAAGCGGCCGGCCCCCGACGGGGCCGGCGGGGAATCAGAGGGGACTGCGAATCAATGCTGGGTCTCGCGGTCCTTGATGAGCCGCTCCAGCTCTTCCCGGATGATGGTCTCCGCCAGCTGCGGAACGACCTCCCAGGCAATCTTCTCGATGACCTCGCGGGACGCCTTCGACAGCGCCTCGCGCAGCAGCGCCTCTCCGCCATCCGCGGCCGGACGGGCGCGCGAGGGAGGAGTCGCCGGCGAGGGGCCGCCGATGTCCAGGGAGATCTCCTCCGCGCCGCTGGGCTCGGGCAGCGAGTCCTCGATGCGGATGCTCTCCGTGCGGGCCTGCGCCGCGGGCGGGGCGGCCGGAGCGCCCAGCCCGAACGGATCCCGGGCACGGGCGGCCGGAGGCACCGCGGCGGGCGGGGGCGCGGACGGCAGCGGCGCGGCGCCCGGAGGACGCGGGAAGCCGCCCGGGATGTTCGGGGCGCCAGGGCCCGGAGGACGCGCGGCCATGCCCGGAGGCGGCGCACCCGGAGGACGCGCGCCCGGAGGCACGGCACCCGGAGGAGGACGCGCACCCGGCGGCATGGCGCCCGGAGGCGGCGCACCCGGAGGACGCGCGCCCATGCCCGGAGGCGGCGCACCCGGCGGAGGACGTGCACCCGGCGGCATGGCGCCCGGAGGCGGCGCACCCGGAGGACGCGCGCCCGGAGGAACAGCGCCCGGCAGCGGACGCGCCGCACCCGGAGGAGGAGGCACACCAGCGCCCGGAGGACGCGCGCCCGGAGGCACGGCACCCGGAGGAGGACGCGCACCCGGCGGCATGGCGCCCGGAGGCGGCGCACCCGCGGGACGCGCACCCGGCGGCACGGCGGCGGCGGGCGGCGCGCTGACCGGAGCGCTCGGGGCGGAGGTCTGGGGCAGAATGCGCGTCGCGGCGGACGCGGGCATCGTGTTGGACTTCTGGCCCACCAGCGCCTTCACCTTGTCGAGGAGGATCTGGCTCTCGAAGGGCTTGGTGATGTGGTCATCCGCCCGGGCGGCCTTCGCGCGGTTCTCGTCGAACGCCTCGAAGGTGCCGGCGAGCAGCAGCACCGGGATGGCCTGCGTGGAGGGGTCGCCCTTGAGCGCCTCGCAGACCTCGTAGCCGCTCTTGCCCGGCATCATCACGTCGGCGAGCACCACGTCCGGACGCAGCTCGCGCGTGCGGGAGATGGCGTCCAGCCCGTTGTCCACCGCGGTCACCTGGAAGTCTTCCGTCGCGAAGATCATCCCGATCACCTTGCGGATGGTGAGCGAGTCGTCGGCGATCAGTAGATTCTTGGGCATCGGCTCCGGCCTCGGGGGGCGCATACCCCCCTGAATTCGTTTGAGATTTCGGGCGAGCAAGCCTGCCTGCACGCCCTGTGTCAATCGGAGAAGCTTAGGATTCGCGCGTTGGGCCGATCAAGAAAACATGCGCTGCAGGTCCAGTAACATCACCGGATCCGGCAGCCCCGGCGCCCGGAACGTTCCGGGAAGCTCGGCCGGCTTGAACTTCTGCAGCACACCCAGCACCCGGTTGGCCGCCAGCCCCACGTTCCGCCCCGCCATTTCCGTGAGGACGAACAACTCCTCCGCCTGGGCCGGCGCACCCAGCAGCGCTGGAATCGAACAGATGGGCCATAGCGCCTGCGCGTGGGGATAGACGCCCGCCACCGGCCCGCTCTGCACCGGGAGGACGCTGAACGCCTCGCCCCGGGGTACCACCTGGGAGACGCAACCCAGCGGGACGCCGAACAGCACCCCCTGGGACTCCAGCACCAGCGCCCGCTCAGGGGGCTCGTCCGCATAGTGCACGGGCCGGGGCTCTGGCGGGGTCGCCCGGGGGCCCGCCCGGTGCGGCAGCGCCTCCACGATGAGCTCCAGGTACAGCCGGTCCTTGTGCAGCACCGCGCCCCGGCTCAGCGGCGCCAGCGAGTCCGCCAGTCCCGGAGGCAGCAGGAAGAACGGATCCCTCGCGACGTCCGCGACCTCCACCACGGCGCGCACCCGCACCGCGAGCGTGGGGCTGACGTCCAGGACCACCACCATGCCCGGCACTTCCTCAGGCAGGCCGCCGAGCAACGCGGCGAGGTCCTTCACTTCCAGTACGCCGCGCAGACTCGCGCCGCGAGCGCCCGGCATCGCGACCTCGATGACGGAGGTGGCCTCCACCGCGTAGCGCGTCTCTCCGGCCTCCACCAGCAGGCAGAGCCGCCGTCCGCTTTCAAAGGGCACGGCCCGGGACCCTAGCAGCCTTCCAGCGTTGGGTGCTAAGCCCTGAACAGTCATGGCGCGACTGCTCCTCGTCGACGACGAAAAGATCGCCCGCAATCTCTACGGCGACTACCTCACGGCCGCGGGACACCTGGTCACGGCGGTGCCCACCGTGGCGGACGCGAAGGCCGCACTCTCCGCGGCGCGGTTCGACGCGGTGGTGACGGACCTCATCCTCCCCGGCGGCGACGGCATGGAGGTGCTTCGCCACGTGCGCGAGCGCTACCCCGGCGTGGAGGTGCTGGTCATCACCGGCCTGGACAAGGTGGCCCCCGCGGTGCGCGCCATCAAGAGCGGCGCGGCGGAGTACCTGGTCAAGCCCGTGGCGCCGGAGGCCCTGGAGCACGCGCTGCGCCGCGCGCTCACCACGCGCGACCTGATGCGTGAGAACGCGTCCCTGCGCCAGCACGTCGCGCTGCTGGAGGCGGGCCAGCGCATCGCCACCACGCTCGACCGCGAGCGGCTGTCCACGGCCGCGTCCGACGCGCTGGAGTCCATGGCCAACGCCTCCGCGGTGATGCTCCTGGAGCGGGACCCTGGCGGCACGGGCTTCCGCTCGCACGGCATGCGCGGGCTGCCGGTGGACCTGCACGAGGCGCTCGTCCCGCTGCTCATCGAGCGGCTTTCGGGCACGCGCACGCAGGTGGAGCTCGACGGACTTCAAGTTCCCTGGCCGCGCACCCTCTCCTTCCCCGCCGTGGACGGCGAGCTGGTGCTGGGCCACGCGGTGCTCTTCCACGACAACGCGCCCGCGGAGCACCACGCGGAGACCGTGGGCTTCCTCGTGCGCAACTGGGCGCTGGCCCTGCGCAACCTGGGCCGCTTCGCCGCCGTGGAGGACCTGGCCTACGTCGATGATCTCACCCGCCTGTTCAACACGCGCTACCTGCACCTGGTGCTGGACCGCGAGGTGAACGAGGCCCTCCAGACGGAGCGCCCCTTCTCCCTGCTGTTCCTGGACCTGGACCGCTTCAAGGCCATCAACGACACGCACGGGCACCTGGTGGGCTCGCGGGTGCTGGTGGAGGCCGCGCGCGTGCTCAAGGGCTGCGTGCGCGACCCGGACGTGGTGGCGCGCTTCGGCGGCGACGAGTACGTGGTGCTCCTGCGCGGCACGGACTCCGGCGGGGCCCTCAAGGTCGCCGAGCGCATCCGCCGCACCATGGAGACCCATCAGTTCCTGGGCCGCGAGGGGCTGGCGCTCAAGCTCACCACCTGCATCGGCGTGGCCAGCTTCCCGGAGCATGCCCAGGACAAGGACCACCTGCTGGACCTGTCCGACCGGGCCATGTACCGGGGCAAGCGCGGCACCCGGAACGTCGTCTACATGGCGGCGCAGGACCTGGAAGCCACCCCGGCCGAGCGCCGTCAGAATCCCCCGCCCCCGCAGGGCCAGGGCTGAACGCCGGACGCGCGCTACTTGCGCAGGCTGCCCACGGTGAGGTGCTTGGGCAGCTCCACTTCCGCGGGCACGCCGCCGCCGCCGCCGCCCTCGCCCACCGCCTCCACCTCTTCGTGAGACGCGCCGGTGGTGATGAGGCGGTACTTCTGCGACGCCTCGCGGTCGTGCTGGGCCTGCTCCGGATCCAACCGCGCGATGAGCTGCCAGAAGAGGGCCGCGTGCTCGCGCTCCTCGTCCATGACGTGCCGCAGGATGGCCTTCGCCTCCTCGTTGTCCGTCGCGTCCAGGTGCGCGGCGTAGAGGTTGATGGCGTCCAGCTCCGCCTCGATGTTGAGCCGGATGGAGCGGGCCAGTTCGGAGTCCGTCAGCTTCCGGGGCACCAGCGAGTGGAACGGGTTCGTCTGCGGCATGAGGACCTCAGCGACAGGGAGGGTTTCCAGCAAGCGAGCGGGCAACGACGTTCCGTCAGGCCGGGCTGGAGGACGTGCGCGAGCATCCGTTCGGTCGCGAGCGCGGTCAACCGAATCCCGCTGGGGGTGCGTTGCGCGTGAACACCTGCCTCCGCCATGCTCCCGTGCATGGAGACCCCCTCGCCGCTCGCGCAGCTGCTCCAGGCCCTGGACGCGGGGGACCTGGAGAAGGCACGGGTCGCGGCCGTGGCGCTGCAACGCGCCAACGCCCATACCCATCAGGTCGCCGCGGAGGTCCTCCATGAGCTGCGTCAGCCCCTCCTGGGCGCGAAGGCCTACGCCCAGCTGCTGGCCGAGGAAGGAGGCTCCAGCGGCCCGCTGAAGCTGCTGCTCGCGCAGGTGGAGCGGATGGAGCAGATTGTCTCCGACTTCATCCGCCTGGCCAGCGAGCGGCCGGCCCCGCAGCAGCGGCTGTCCCTGGCCGCGCCCATCTGGGCGGCGGCGAAGGTGTTCAGCGTCAACCCGGACTCGGCGCGCATCTCGCTGGAGGTGGAGGCCCCCGAGGACCTCACCATCCAGGGCAACGCGCGGCTGATTGAGCAGCTCACGCTCAACCTGCTCAACAACGCCCGCGACGCCATGTCCGGCCGGGGCCGCGTGAAGGTGACGCTCACGCGCGATGGCGCCTCCGCGGCCCTCTACGTTTCCGACTGGGGACCGGGCATCCCGGACGAGCTGAAGACGCGCATCTTCGAGCCCTACGTCTCCGCCAGCAAACGCGGCACGGGCCTGGGGCTCGCCGTCTGTCGTCGCATCGCGCAGGAGCACCACGCGCAGGTTGCCCTGGTGCCGCCCACGACGCTGCGCGAGGTGCCGCCCCCGGCCACGGTGTTCCGCGTGCTCTTCCCGCCCACGGACGCGCCGCGCCCGCCGCGCAAGCGCCTGCTGGTGGTGGACGACGAGGGCATCATCCGGATGGTCTTCAAGGACCTGATGGACAAGGAGTGCGAAGTCATTGAAGCGGCCACGGGCGAGGCCGCGCTCGAAATCCTCCGCTCGTCGCGCGTGGACCTCATCGTCACGGACAAGAACCTGCCCGGAATCTCCGGCCTGGAGCTGGCCCAGCACGCGAGGAAGCTGGACCCCGCGTCGCGCGTCATCCTGATGACGGGCTACCCCTCGCTGGTGACGACGCAGCAGGCGCTGCAGCTGGGCCTGGTGGACTACCTGCTCAAGCCCTTCGACGACATCCGACAGGTGCGCGCGCTGCTGCGGCAGGCGCTGTACACGCCGGCCGCGCCGCCTGTCCCCGCCCCCAGCGCTGGCGTGCGCCGGGTGGACGTGCTGGAGGACAACCCGGCCACCGCGCGGCTGATTTCAGAGGCGCTGACGCTGCTGGGCCTGGAGGCGCGCGTCGTCGCGGGCGCGGAGGTGGCCACCATGGATCCGCCCGTGGGCGTGGTGGTGTCTTGGGACTTCGCGCCGGCCTACGGCAAGAAGGCGCTGGAGCTGGCCCGGGCCCTGAGCCAGGGCGCGCCCTTCGTCGTCCTGGCCGAGCACCTCACCATGGACACGGCGCTGGCGTCGCTGCGCGCCGGGGCCGCCGCGTGCCTGCCCAAGCTGCTCTCCGACACCACGGCGCTCAGCCGCGAGCTGGGCCTGGCCTTCAAGAAGACCGCTTCCTGAAAAAGACTCCGGCCCCGGGCGCCCCGCTTTCGCGGAGCCCACCGGGGCCGGAAACCCTACGAAGCTACGGAGCCGTCAAGTCGGCTCAGTAGTCCATGTCGTCGCCGCCGTACTCCGGCATGGCGCCGCCGCCCGCGCCGCCCTTGGCCTTCTTCTTGGGGCGCTCGGCGATCATCGCCTCGGTGGTGAGCAGCAGGGACGCCACGGAGGCGGCGTTCTGCAGCGCGGTGCGCTCGACCTTCGTCGGGTCGATGACGCCGGCCTTCTCCAGGTCCTCGTAGGTCTCCGTGCGGGCGTTGAAGCCGAACGCGCCGGTGCCGTCCTTGACCTTGTTGATGACGACGGCGCCTTCGACGCCGGCGTTGCTGGAGATCTTGCGCAGGGGCTCCTGCAGCGCCTTGCGGATGATGTCCACGCCGAAGTCCTGCTCGCCGCCCAGCTTCAGGCCGTCCAGCGCCTTGAGGCTGCGGATGTAGGCCACGCCGCCGCCGGGGACGATGCCCTCTTCGACGGCCGCGCGGGTCGCGTGCAGCGCGTCCTCCACGCGGGCCTTCTTCTCCTTCATCTCCACTTCGGTCGCCGCGCCGACGTTGATGACCGCCACGCCGCCCACGAGCTTCGCCATGCGCTCCTGGAGCTTCTCGCGGTCGTAGTCGCTGGTGACCGTCTCGATCTGCGTGCGGATGAGCTTGATGCGGCCCTCGATGTCCGCCTTCTGGCCGGCACCGTCCACGATGGTGGTGTTGTCCTTGTCCACCGTGATGCGCTTGGCGCGGCCCAGGTCGGTGAGGGTCAGGTTCTCGTACTTGTGACCCAGCTCCTCGCTCACCACCATGCCGCCCGTCAGCGTGGCGATGTCCTTGAGCATCTCCTTGCGGCGGTCGCCGAAGCCCGGCGCCTTCACCGCGGCCACGTTCAGCACGCCGCGGATCTTGTTCACCACCAGGGTGGCCAGGGCCTCGCCCTCGATGTCGTCCGCGATGATGAGCAGCGGCTTGCCCGAGCGCGCCACCTGCTCCAGCAACGGAATCATGTCCTGCATCGACGAGACCTTCTTCTCGCTGATGAGGATGTAGGGGTCGTCCATGACGACCTCCATGCGATCGCGGTTCGTGACGAAGTACGGCGACACGTAGCCACGGTCGAACTGCATGCCCTCCACCACGTCGAGCGTCGTCTCCAGGCCCTTGGCCTCCTCGACGGTGATGACGCCCTCCTTGCCGACCTTCTCCATCGCGTCCGCGATGGTCTGGCCGATGGTCTCATCCCCGTTGGCGGAGATGGTGCCCACCTGCGCGATGGCCTGCTTGTCCGTGGTCGTCTTGGACATCTTCTTCAGCTCCGCGACCACCACCTCCACGGCCTTGTCGATGCCGCGCTTGAGGTCCATGGGGTTGTGGCCGGCGGCCACCAGCTTCAGGCCCTCCTCATAGATGGCGCGCGCGAGCACGGTCGCCGTCGTGGTGCCGTCGCCGGCCTTGTCGGAGGTCTTCGACGCGACCTCCTTCACCATCTGCGCGCCCATGTTCTCGAAGCGGTTCTCGAGATCGATCTCCTTGGCGACGGTGACGCCGTCCTTGGTGATGGTGGGCGAGCCGAAGCTCTTCTCGATGACCACGTTGCGGCCCTTGGGACCGAGCGTCACCGCGACCGCATCCGCGAGGATCCGAACGCCGCGCAGGATGGAATCGCGCGCGGACTGATGGAAGAAGATTTCCTTCGCTGCCATCGTAACCTCCGATAATACTTGGGGAATTTCTACAAATGGGGGTGGCCGTTAGCACTCGGCCATGTCGAGCGCCAACATAAGGGCCGCATCGACGATGTCAACGGAAAGGGGCAGACGTGTGGGCCTGAGGACGCCTACTGGCCCGCCCGGGTGGGGGGCCCGGGCTGCCCGGGAAGGCCCTACTCCGCGAAGCGCACGAGGTTGAGCAGCTGCCCCATGTCCAGGGGCTTCTGCAGGGTGATGGCGACGCCCTTGCGCAGGCCCCGGTCGGAGATGTTGGCGTCCGTGCTGGCGGTCATCATCAGGACGGAGATGCGCTGGAAGCGGGGATCCGCCTTCAGCATCTCCGTGAAGTGGATGCCGTCCAGGTGGGGCATCAGGTAGTCGGTGATGACCAGCCCCACGGGGTGACGCTCCATGATGTCCAGGGCCTGGAGCGCGTCCGACGCCGAGAACACGGTGTAGCCATGCATCTCCAGGTAGCGAGAGAGCATGGTGCACAGCTCGTAATCGTCGTCGACGACCAGGATGTTCACGGGGTTCGGGCCGAAACGGGGCGCTGGAAGGTAACAGCGACGCCGGTCGTTGACAACGCGAAGGACGGCTTCTTAGCTGCCGGCCCGAATGGCGAAGCGCATGGCGAAGCAAGGGGAGGCGCGGGACATGGACGCGCGGCTGGAGGGAGTCGCGGACGCCTTCGAGGCGAGGGACTTCGAGGCCGCGCTCACCAGCGCCGACGCCCTGCTCCGGGACGTTCCGGACTCACCAGAAGCCCTGCACTACCGGGCCGCCGCGCTGGTGGAGGTGGGACGCCTGGAGGACGCGGGCAAGGCCTATGGCGCCGCCCTCAAGATGGCCCCGGAAGACCTGGAGATCCTCTTCGGCGCGGCGGAATTCCTCGTGTGCCGCACCGGCGAGGACCGCGAGGCGGTGGAGGAAGGGCTGGAGTGGTGCGGCCGCGGGCGGAAGCTGGCGCAGCGGGCCGATGACGTGGAGCTCGTCTACGAGTTCCTCCTCCTGGAGGGCATGGGCCTCAACCAGTTGGGGGAATGCGAGTCCGCGCTGAAAATCCTGGACCAGGCGCTGACGCACATGCCGCGCTCGACGGACGCGCAGCTGGAGCGGGGCATCGCGCTGTTCGAGTTGTGCCGCTTCGCGCCCGCGCAGGAGGCCTTCGAGCGGGTGTTGAAGGACGCGCCGGACGAGGCCTGGGCGCACCACTACCTGGGGCTGGTCGCGGAGCGGCGCCAGGATGCGAAGGAGGCGAAGAAGCGCTTCTCCCGGGCGCAGGCGCTGGCCCCGGAGGAGCTGCCGCCGCCGGTGGCGCTGGAGGAGGCGGCGTTCGACCGCGCGGTGGAGGACGCGATGCGCGCCCTGCCCTCCCAGGTGAAGCAGTACATGGACAACGTGACGCTGGCGGTGGAGGACCTGCCGTCGGATGAGGACCTGCTGGGTCAGCAGCCGCCACTGTCACCGTGCATCCTGGGGGTGTTCCGGGGCACGCCCGTGGGCGAGCGCAGCGTGATGGACGCGGCGGATCACTTCCCGCCCTCCATCGTGCTGTACCAGAAGAACCTGGAGCGCTTCGCGCGCACCCGCGAGGAACTCATCGAACAGATTGGCATCACGGTGATGCACGAAGTCGGTCACTTGATGGGTCTGGATGAAGACGACCTGTGGGAGCGGGGGCTGGACTAGCGCCGTTCTCCCCTGCCCTGATGCGCGCCATGCATGCATGGACGAAGCTGGGGCTGATGGCGGTGCTGGGTCTGACGGGCTGTCTGGGCGACGACGACGAGGAGCCGCGCACGTGTCCGCAGGTGGTGGTGTTCGCGCGCTCGGACAGCGAGACGTGCCAGTCCTTCCCGACGCCGTGTGACGTGCCGGAGGGGTACGTCGAGTGCTGCGGCGGCCTCTTCGGGGGCTGCGCGGGGAACGTGTCCGGAAACACCTGCGTGGATGATCCGTCCGACACGTGCCAGCCCGGGGGCAGCGCGGACTGCCCGGGCATCTGCCAGTAGGCGTCTCAGGCGGCGCGAGAGCCCTTGTCCTCGAAGTAGGCGCGGCGGGCGCGGGCGCAGGTGGGGCACTGCCACTGCACCAGGGTGAGGTGGCGGTCGCCCAGGACGACGGCCTCGTGGCGGAGCGACTCCCGTGGGGCCTCGCTGGTGGCTCCGCAGGCGCAGCGCAGCCGGCCCAGCGTGGAGAGCAGCTCCTGAGGGCTGGTGATGGGGATGGCGGACCCGGCGCTGTCGCCCCGGTGGTCCGCGTCGAACTTGCGTGCGAAGGCGCGGCGCCGGCCCCAGGCGCGGCCCTTGCGCCAGAGCGCCACCGGGCCGCCCTGCGCGATGACGAACCACAGCACGAGGCACGTCGTGATGACGCCCAGGAGGATGGCACCCGCCTCGCCGGACGGAACGGACGAGGCCTGGTGGCGGGCGGCCCGGCTCCTGAGTTGGATGGCGTAGCCGCGCTGGGCCTCGGTGGCGCGCACGGCCTTCACGTACTCGGCGATGCGCTCGGGCGGGACCGAGTCCGCGGTGCTGCGGTAGCTGTAGTCGAGCAGCAGCGTCTTGCCTTCGGCGCGGGTGTCGGCCACGAAGCGGAAGGCCGGACCGTCCACGACCTCGTACTCCGTTTTGACAGGGGGCAGCTCGCCGGCCTTCAGCGTGATGCGGTGGCGGGCGAAGACGGGGTGCTCCACCTCCAGCGGGAAGGCGCGGTGGGAGTAGTTCGGCACGGCGAGGTGCTGGCGGAGGCCATGCGCGCGGAACTCCCGGCGACCGTCCGAGGTCCAGAAGTCCTCGATGCGGTAGTGCTCTTGCGTGACGAGCACGTTCGTCACGGTGTCGTCGTCCACCGACATGGGCTTCGCGATGGAGATGTCCGCGTCCGTCTTCGCGTAGTAGTTGAAGTAGAGGCGGGACACCTCGGACAGGGACGTGCCCGCGAGCGCGCGGCGCATGGAGTTGGCGTCCGCCCCCGTGCGCGTGGTGACGACGTCGAGTGTCGCGGCCCCGTCGCGGCCCATCGCGACGTAGGTCTCGTCCACGAAGAGGGAGGGCTCCGTCAGCGTGGGCGTGGGGATGACGGAGAGCGCCGTGGTGGCGGGGGCGACAAGGAGGGCCCGGCCGTAGGAGGGCGGTTCGTAGCTTTCCAGCCCGCCGCGCTCCAGCGTCGCCGTGGGGTCCACCCACAGCTCGCGGCCGGCCACGGTGGCGTGGACGATGACGTGGTTGAACGCGGTGGCGGTGGGACGCAAGCCGTCCAGCAGCTGCGTGAGGTCCGTGCTCACGAGCGCCGGCTGCGCGTCGATGCCCAGCCCCTTGAGGAGCGATACCAAGAGGAGCGACTTGTCCTTGCAGTCGCCGAAGCGGCGCTGGAGGACCTCGTCGGGCGGATGGGGCTGGTGGGAGTTGGGGCCCATCTCGATGCCCAGGTAGCGCACCTCGTCCTGGACGAAGCGAAGCGCGGCGAGGAAGCGCGCCTCAGGGGTCGGCTCCTTCGACAGCCGGCGGACCTCCTGTTCCAGCGACTTCGAGCGGGCGGGCACCTGGAACAGCGTGGAGGCCCAGCGCGCGACGTCGTTCCAGTCCTTGTATTCGCTGAACTGGATCCACGGGTAGACGGGCTGCCAGCCGGGGACGTTGTCCTCGTGGCGGACCGCGGGCACGTGGTGGCGCTCCAGGATGATTTCACGCTCGCCGTTCAGCATCGACTCCGAGCGCGACAGGCCCGGCGCGGCGAAGTCCCGGATGAAGAGCGTGCGACCCCGCCCTTCCGGCCACAGCAGCCGGTAGGCGAAGTGGACCACGGGATAGGAATGGCCCACGCCGACGACGTCGGAGAAGCGGCCGCCAAAGACGGGGTTGGCGCCTTCGAAGGAGTACGCGACCTCCACGGTGTCGCCCACCCGCACGTCGTGGAGGAAGGGCACCACGGAGAGGTTGCCGTTGTAGAGCCGGTTCTGGAGCTCGGTCTCCTGCTGGATGACCCGGGCCTCGGCGGGCTGGAAGACGTCCTCGCGGCGGCCGTCGCGGATGCGCCAGATGCCGTGGACGGTGAGCTTCTGGTACGTCGGATCGAAGCGGAACTGGATGTCCGTGACGCGGTCGATGCCCCGCGGCGAGAGGACCTTCTGGGCCGAGTGCAGGTAGTGCACGCGCGATGGGCCGGACACGCGCACCTGTTCCTCGATCAGCAGCTGGGAGACGCTGGTCTCCTCCTCGCCCTCGGGAGTCGGGCCGGGGTCTGGAGGAATGGGAAGCGGCTTCACCCACGCGGCGGGAGGCCCGACGCGGAACGGCCTGGCGTTCGTCGCCGCCGGTGCTGCCCGGGCGATCAAGGACAGACACAGACACAGCAGCAGGACGAGCGCCGGCGGGAAGCCCGGTGCCAGGGGGACGGAACGGAAGGTTCGGCGCATGGCGGAAGGGCGCACATCATGGAGCCCGGATGACGCGCCGGGCAAGGCGCCCCCTGGGACACCGGGCGAGCGGCCCCGCTTCATTCACCAGTGAAAACCGTCATGCAGGCCAAGCCTGGAATCGCCGTGACACGGGCTAGGGTTCCGGCCATCGGGTGGACGGCCCAGGAGGCTGGCGATGGTCAACGTGAGGCAGGTCGCGACGCGGCTGAAGAGTGCGTTCCTGGCGGACCCGGAGCGCTTCTATACGAACGAGACAGGAGCCTGGGTGGCGGGGATGCCGGCGCCGAGCGACATCCGGGTGACGACGGGCCGGGAGCCCTTCTGGATCAACCTGGGCTACTGGAAGCACGTGGAGAAGGTGGACGACTCCAACGTGGAGCGCGTGGGGGAGCTGTTCCGGTCCGCCCAGGCGGAGATGGCGCGCCTCCTGGCGAGGACCGCGAAGCTGGGGCCCGGGGATGCCGTCTTGGACTGCGGCTTCGGGTACGCGGACCAGGACCTGCTGTGGGCGGAGGAGTTCAAGCCCGCGAGCATCGTCGGGGTGAACATCACGCCGAACCAGGTGAAGGTGGGCCGGGAGCGCGTGAAGCTGACGGGGCTGGAGGGCGTGGTCCGGCTGGAGGTGGGGAGCGCGACGGCGCTGCCGGGACCGGAGGGAGCGTTCGACGGGGTGTTCGCGCTGGAGTCCGCGATGCACTTCCGGATGCGGCAGGACTTCCTGCGCGAGGCCTTCCGGGTGCTGAAGCCGGGAGGCCGGCTGGTGATGGCGGACATGGCGCAGAAGACGGACCGTGAGGCTGGAGCAGGACTCCGAGCGCGGCTGCGCTACCGCTACTGGCGGGGGCTGATTGCCTTCCCGGAGGAGAACGTCTGGTCGACGGAGCGCTACCGGGAGGAGCTGCGGCGGGCGGGGTTCCAGGACGTGAAGGTGGAGTCCATCGCGGAGGATGTGTACCCGGCGGTGAACACGGCGCTGGTGGCGCTGCGGGGCATGACGCAGCTGGAGCGCAATCCAGGGAGCACGTCCCTGCACCAGGTGCGCGCGGACGTGCACAAGGCGATGCGGATGACACCGGAGCAGCTCCAGTGGCCCGCGCTGTTCAACTGCGATGAGTACGCCGTGGTGTCCGCGCGCAAGCCGTGACCGTGGTTGACGGACTGGGGCGGAGCGGCGGTAATCGGAAGCGGTAGGGCCTCCGGACCTGGTGGCCGGCCCGGTCTTCAAAACCGGTGAGGGGCTGCGAGAGCAGTCCCTGGCGAGTTCGATTCCCGTGCCCTACCGCCAATACTTCCGAGGGGTTACGCCCCACCTGCCCTGTGGATACCGTACCCTGCTGCGTCCAGGCGCGTCCAGACCAGTCCACTCGACTGCGTTACCGCTGCGTTACTGCGCAGCAGGCAACGGCGAGGACTCAGCAACGGGCTCCCTTAGGGGAACATCACGTTGCCAAACACGACAGTACGCGACCCATCTTCCTCCCAGAGCTTGAGTGAGAAGGGCCCTCGGGTTGTTTCTGGTGAGGCCTCGGCTTCCACAACAACCCGACCGACGTTTCCTCCTGGAATTGGCATTCGCTGCCATACGCGGATCACCTTCAACTCCACGCCAGCCTTGCCTTTGAGCGTTGCGCCCTTCGCGAGCCATGGCTGAGCCCCGGCCTTCACGTCCAACTTGATGTCCACCGCTACGCCCGTAGTGGAGCGATAGCTCGTGATGTAAGAGGCCGTCAGGTCACTCCCAGAGACTTGGGAGAACTCAAGGGTCACGACTTGCCCGGCCACACCACGCTCGTCCATTCCTCCGGTGGAGATCAGGCCCGCCAGCCCTCCCGGAGCATCGTGCTCGGCCATCAGTCTTGCGTTCTCATTTTGGCAGCGAAGCAATTCCGCATGCGCCTCGCGGGCTTCCTGCTGGTACGTCTCAATCGTCCGCTTTCCGCGATAGACCTCAATGAGAGACTCGGCCTTTGCCGGATGGATCCGCAAAAGGAAGAATGCACTCAAGGGGGCTGCGCCATCCCTGAATCGCACGACCAGACGAAACCGCTCGCCTGGAGCTACACGCGACGAAGGCACCAGTCGGATTGTGGCTTGCCCCACATCCACCAGTGCAAAGCGATCTCGCCCCTCCAACTCGACACTGTCGCGCATCAGGTCGGAATCGAAGAAGAGAGCCGTCGAGAGTCCAGAACTGATCGCGATCTCGGGGGCGACTTGAACATCGTCCGGCGACAATTCGATGCGTCGTGCGCCCGGCACCGACGCTGAACCCTCTGACTGAGCGACGGCCGTTTCGGCCACGAACAGCAGGCCCAGGAGCACGACGAAAGAAGAAGATGACACTCGGCGATTACTCCCAGGTGGTGCTGTTACTCAAACTCGCTCACCGCCCTCACGTATTCGCTCGTGAAGATACGGCCATTGGAGGGTGAGTCGTTTCCGGGCTCGCGTGCCATTCCTCGTTCCCCGTCTTTCACGTCGTAGACCTCCAGGCAGACAGGAAAACTGTCGCCCTTTGGCGTAGTCGCCGAGGTGAGTCGCCCGTAAACGCGGTCTCGCACGATTAGCCGACCAGACAGAACTGTCCCGTGCGGCATTTCCTCCCAATCGCCGTACAAGAACACCTGGGCAGGGCCTTCCCGAACAGAAATGAATTGCGGGCGGTCACGGGTGAAAACGGCTTCGTGCCTGTCTCCAATGTCGATGCCCAGCTTCGCCATGGCCTTCACAGCACCCTTTGGGCACGGCTCCGGAGGTGGTGCCGGACGCACCTGCGGCCCTGGGCAGCCGAGCGCTGTGCAAGCCGCCGCCATTCCGACAGCACGGGCCATGACGCTCATGCCCTTCTTCGTGGGCTTCGAGGGGAGCTGAAGGGGCTGCGTCTCTTTCGGCTGCGTCGTCACGGTGGCTGAAACCTCCTGGAGCGTCGCGGGGAGAGCGACGGCCGCAGCAGTGGCCTCCGGCCCGGTGGGAGCTGCGGCGCGGTCAGCTTGAGGCGACTTGCCAGAGGGCGCTACTTCCTGACGGGTGGGGACTGGCCCTGCGACGCGCGACATCCCGAGGCCCCACGCCGCCCCTGACAGGACGAGCACCACCGCGAGCGCCGCCCAGGCGCGGAAGGCCCCACGCTGCGCAGGCGTCACACGCACGGTCGTCGCGGGCGGCGGTGTCTCATCCGCAGCAGCCGCGTCCTCCGCTGGCACCTGTTTCTGGGGAATGCGTTTGCCGCGACGCGGGCGGTGTCGGGGTTGGTGCCGCCACTGCTCGAAGCTGTCGATGTCCTCTCCTTCCGTCGTCGCGGAATCCTCGTCGTAGGCGTCGCAGAGCGGCACGTCCCACGTCTCGTCCGCACCGCGCAGCGCCTGCTCCAGCAACTCGCAGAGAGCCTGGGCGCTGGGCGTGCGCGCCTCGGGCGTCTTCTCCAGGAGCTGCAAGCACACGTCGCTCAGCGCCCGAGGCACCCGCTCGTTCTCCTCGTGCGGCGGTGTGGGAGGGCTGGAGAGAATCGCCTCCGTCAAGCTGGCGCCGTCCTCGCCGTCAAAGGGGAAGCGCCCCGTCAGCAGCCGGTAGGTGACGAGTCCCAGCGCCCACAAGTCGTCCGCCGGCCCCGCTGTGTAACGGGCGTCCCTTGCCTCAAGGTGAGCACGCAGGAAGCGCCACGCCTCCGGGGAGCGGTAGTCCACCGTCCCGGGCGGGAGAATGTCCGCCGTCAGCTCGCGCGCGCCCGTGTAGTCGCCGATGCCGAAGTCCACCAGCTTGGCCAGGCCGTCCGAGGCGCGCACCATGACGTTGGCCTCCTTCACGTCCCGGTGCACCACCCCATCCGCGTGGGCAGCGGCGAGCGCCCGTGCCACGCCCAGCAGCACGCGCGTCACCTGCCGCGCCGTGGGGTTCTCCGCGTCGGCCCACGCGTCCAGCTGACGCCCTTCCACGTACTCCGTAACGATGACGATGAATTGAGGCTGGGCCACCGGCCAGTAGCCATGGCCCAGAATCCGCACCACGTTGGGGTGATGCAGGCGAGTGAGGATGGAAACTTCGCGCTCCGCCCTCTCGCCTACGCGCGGCAGGTGCAGCAGCTTCAGAGCGAAGCGCTGGCCCTCGCAGTGCGCGAGGTACACCGTGCCGAAGCCGCCCTGCCCCAGCTGGCGCTCCACCGTGTAGCCCAGCACCTGGGCCCCAGGAGACAGCACGGCCGGAGGTGGCCCCCGCATCATGGCGACCTTCTTTCGGGCTCCCAGGCCTCTCGCATGCGGCGTCCTCCCAGCGGGGCGCGGACCCTACCAGAAGCGCGAGAAGCCCGGGAATCCCTCCCTCTGGCTGCACTCTCCAGAAAGGACTCAGGGAGTCCATTGTATTTCGCACAACCTCCAGCATTCACTCTTAGCGAACCTTCGGTTACGCTTCCGCCATGGCGCGCCCCTCCTCGCAGCCGGCCCATCCCCTCGCCAGCACCATTGGTGACGCCGCGCGAGCGGCACGCACCCGCCTGGGCCTCACCCAGGCCGAAATGGCCCAGCGCGTGGGCCTCGCGCATGCCGTCTACAGCCGCATGGAGCGAGGCCGCATGCTTCCCCGAGTCTCCACGCTCCAACGCCTGTGCGGCGCGCTGGGCGTCACCCCGGACGAACTGATGGGCCACACGCCCCCTTCCGACGACTTGCCTGCGCGGCACCAGCTCCTCCTGCGTGTGCGCACCCTGGAGGAGCCCCAGGTGCGGGCGCTGCTGCTGTTGCTTCCCGAGTCCCGGTAGCGTGCCCTCGGCTACGCTGCGCCCGCCATGAATGAGGAACTCGGCATCACCATCGGCACGGAGGCCCGCGCCGCCCGCCAGCACCTGGGCCTTACGCAGGCCGAAGTCGCGGAGCGCGTTGGGCTGGTGCACCCCGTCTACAACCGCCTGGAGCGCGGGAAGATGCTTCCCAGCGTCCCCTCCCTCTACCGCCTCTGCCGGGAGCTGCGGGTGTCGCCCGAGAAGCTGATGGGCCTGACGCCCACGGGCGACGTGCGCAAGGCCACGAAGCCCAAGCCCAAGGAAGAGGACGCCCCGGAGCTGCGGCGCCTCCTCCACCTCGCGCGCAAGCTGGACGCGGAGGACCTCGCGGCCCTCCTCCACGTCGCCTCGGCCCTGGCGCGCTGAAGCCCTACTCCCGCTTCAAGCCCTCCAACTCGTGGGCCTCCAGACCCTCGGGGAAGAAGCGCTCCTCGCCGAACTCCACCTCGTCGCGAAGGACGCTGCCCTCCGCCAGCACCTGGGCCCATTCCGCTGCGGCTTCCTGCCGGCCGTAGCCCGGGTGCCGCCTCGCCAGGGCGACTCGCATCGCGTCGCGCATGTCCGCCGCCGTGGCAAATCGCTCCTCGGGTTTGGCGCGCAACGCGACATGCAGCATCGCCTTCACGTCCGGAGATAGTGTGGCCACGGCCTCCTCGACGTCCTCCGGTCCGAAGCTCGCCAGCAGCACCTGCATTTGCGTGAGGGGCAGCGAAGGGAGGATTTCAGGCTGGAGGTGGACCAGCCCCTTGAGCGGACCCGGCACGTCCTCGACGTCGAAGAGGTGCTTGCCGGTGAAGAGTTCCACCAGCAGCACGCCCAGGCTGAAGACATCGGAGCGCGGAGTCAGGGGCTGCCGCGTCAGGTACTCCGGCGAGGCATACGCCACGTCGCCCCGGACGAGGCTCGCGGGCGACTCCTCGCGGCCCACCACCAGCGAGTAGGCCGCACCGAAGTTCGTCAGCTTCACCTCGCCTTGCGTGCCCACGTAGACATGCCGGGGGTTGACGTCGCGGTGGATGATGCCCAGCGACTTGCCGTCCGCGTCCGTCAGCGTGTGCGCGTGGTGCAGGGCCTCCGCGAGTTCCGCGCCGACGTAGAGGGCGAAGGCCTCGGAGACAGGCCGGCCGCGCGCCACCCCCGCACTCACCAGCGTCTCCAGCGAAGGGCCGTCCACATACTCCATGACGGCGTGCAGCGCGCCCTTGTGCACCTTGCGGTGAAACACGGTGGCGATGGCGGGGTGGCGCAGACGGAAGGCCAGCTGAATCTCCTCCCCCAGCCGCGTGCGCTGCATGAAGGTGGAGGGGTTCGCCAGCCGCCGCACGAAGCAATAGCTGGGCAGCTTGTTGCCGCGCTCCGTGAAGCGCTGGGCCAGCATCAGCACCTCGCCCGTCTCCATCAGCACCAGCTCGCGGACGGCTTCGTAGCGGATGCCGTCGATGGTGAAGAGGAGCAGGGGCCTCTCAGGCGTCGGCGGAAGCTGCCTGCGGCGCGCGGAGGCTTCGGTGCGCGCCAGGTCATCGGTTGTCGTGTCGGGCATGGCTCCTCGGGAGGCGGGAGAGAAGGCGCGGCGGCGCCTCCCGAGGAGTTTGAGCGCAGTTAACTTTTAAAGTCCATAACGACGGACTCTAAAGAGCCATCATCGCACCCGGGCGAGGGCGAAGCCTGCCCCCGCGCCGAGCACCACCGCCAGCACTACAGCCAGAACAGGGACGGGGCGCGGCTGCTGGCGGAGCACCTCGTTCTCCGCCTGGAGGCGGCGCAGCTCGCGAGCCGTGAGGATGCAGCGCTCCGTGGACAGCCAGCAGCCCTCAGCCACCACCACCGTGCGCCCGTCCTGAAGCGTCACGGTGGCGCGGGCCACATCCAGCACCTCCCCTTCGGCACGCGCCCCGCCTGCTATCAGCAGGGCCAGCGCTAGCACCAGGCCCCTCACCGCTTGTCGCCCGGCTGGAGTGCATCGAGCGCGGCCACCGCCGCCGCCTTACCGGCAATCTCCCCGGCCGCCACCTCCCCCGCCTCGCGCGCCGCGTCCGCCACCGAGTCACCGAAGAGGAGCGTCTTCACCACCGTGAAGCCGCCCGCCGCCCCGAGGCCGATGGTGAGCGCCTTCAGCAGCAGGGCCACGGTGAAGGACTCGCCCGCCAGCAGCGCGTTGGACACCGCACCCGCGACGGACAGCAGCAGCGCCAGCACCGCGCCCGCCCGCGCCGTGCGCAAGAGCGGCCACCACGCGCCCACGAAGCGGCGCAGCACGTAGACGAGAGCGATGACGGCCAGGGACGCGACGAGGGCCCAGTTGCGGGCCGTCACCGCGTCGAGGATGAGGCGCGCGAAGGCCTCCATGTTGCCCGGGTCGGGCGTGCCGCTCGCCTGCGCAAAGGCGACGGAGGGGAAGACGAGGCAAAGGAAGAGGACGGCGAGACGTCGCAACATGGGCATGCCTTTCGTGGGTGAGGCGCGGCGAAGTGCCGCGCGGGAAGTCAGAAGCCGAGCCGCGCCAGGGAGGCCGCGAGCGCCGGGTGCATGGCGCGCCACTCCGGCATCGAGCGCAGCGTGTCGAGGAAGCGCCAGACGGCGGCGAGCCGCTGCGCGTCCGTGCTGCCCTTTGGCTCCGAGTGGAAGAGGCCGCGCACGGGCTCCAATTGGCTGCCGCTCACGAGGCTCGGCCACTGGCAGTGCGGCGCGTCCCCGAAGGAGCCACCCCAGGCGAGGCCCGCGCTGCGCGTCTCCTCGCCAAGAATGGCGTAGGCAGGACCATCCCAGCGCGGCTGAAGTCCCGGGCGGTTCACGTCCGCATCGCGGCAGAAGTCGTTCGCCAGCCCGTAGTTGTGCGCGGAGAGTCCTTCCGGCGCCGCGCGCCCACCCTCTCCCTTCAGGTAGCGCAGGTGCAGCACGCGCTGCTCGGCGAAGGTGGAGTAGCCGCGCGTGGCGACGTAGTCCGCGCCTCGCGCTCGGCAACGGGCGATGACTTCCCCCATCACCGCCTGGAAGGGCGGATAGAGGGGCTTCAAGTCGAGGCGGGAGAAGAGTTCAGGGTTGGGAATCATCCCCCACTGAATGGGGGCGGGTTTCGACGTGTGGCGTGAGTCACCCTTCCGCGCGGAATCGCACTCCGTCGAGGCTCACCCAGGCCGCCCCCGTGGGCAGGCTAAAAACTTGGAGGCCACCGTCCACGTTGAGCTGCCCCATGGCAAAGCCGTGGCTCGTCGGCAGTGACAGGATGCGGTTGGAGCTGGCCCGGTAGCCCACTGGGAAGCGGTACGCGTTCACGTAGCCCACCGCCCCTGGGCGGATGAGGCCGCGTGCGGACACCTCGTTGTCGCTGTTCTTGTAGAAGCCCAGGGGCCAGTTGGTCGCATCCCACGCCACCCAGCCATTCTCCAGGTCGCTAATCTGCCCCGTGCGGATGGCCGCCCACGGCTCGACGAGGCCGCCGATGCGCTCCAGGCGCACCGAATCGACGAACACCCACGGCAAGCCTTGCGTTGCATGGGCCAGCAGACGCACCTGGACGTAGCGCGTCCCGGTGGGCGCATTGTGGAAGCCTGTCGTCCGCTCCCAGCCACTCGTCGGCAGCGTTTTCGTCGTGCTCACCGTACCCAACACGTTGAAGGCGCCGCCGTACCAGACGAGTTGGACAGAGAAGGCCGCCCCTACCTGTGACGCCCTCGCGAGGGCATCCACGCTGTACCTGTCGCCCGGCCGGGCAATCATCGCCTGCGAGTCAAGCCGCGTCCCGCTCGCCATGAGGCGGACGGCACGAGCCCCCGTGTACGCGTCCGCCGTCACCTGGGCATGCGCACCCCAGAGGCCCACGCCCATAGTCCAGGCGTCTGGCGGCAGCTCCTCGAAGGAGTGCGCCTCGAAGTCGGGGTTGGGTGGCGATTCCCCGAAGGCTACGGCGGGCTGCAGCGTGGCGGGCGTCACATAGCCCGTCGTGACGGACACCTCGGCGGATGGCGCGCCCAGGTTGCCAGAGGCATCGCGGCCCACGACCCGGCAGTAATACGTCGCGCCGGGGCGCAGTTCGGACAACGGGAAGCGCGTCGCCGAGGCCCGCCCCTGGAAGGTGGCCTCGGAAGGCTGGAAGCCCGGCGTTCGCGACGCATGCACCTCGTACTCGGCCCAGGCTGGGCCGGTAGTCGCAGGGGTCCACGTCACCACGCACCCGTTGACGGTCGGCACCGCCCTCACCTCCTGCGGCGCGGCCGGGCCCGTGAAGGCCGCGCTGGGAGCGATGCCCGGTCGACTGTCACGCTCCAGCCACTCACGCAGCGAGGTAGAAGGCTGGCCGCGCAGCACCAGTTTCATGCGCGCCGTGCCGTCCGTGGCGCACTGGTGCTCCAGCTCCTGCACCGCAAGCCGCTGCGCCGTGTCCAACCGCACGCCATCCGGAAGCACGAGCACCAGGTCCGCCAGCTCCAGGCCCGGGTGCGGATCCACCGTCATGGTGACGGCGAGGGGAGAGACGGAGAGATCCGCGATGGCCGCGTCCGCGAGCCGTTGCGCTTCGGGCTCCGTGTCGATGTTGCTGGAGGACTCCTCCGCCACCTGCATCCAGCGGCGGCCCACCTGCGCGCGAGCCGTGGGGTTGCTGGCCGCCACCGTCTTTCGCTTCGGTGTTCCCGAGGCGTCCAAATCGTATTTGTCGCTGTAGACGACTTCGACGTCCGTGCGGATGTCCGCCAACTGCCGCGTCATCCCATCGAGGTTGCCGTACTCGTCCGGACCGTAGCTCCAGTCCTCCTCCGTCTGGAGTCGGTTGGGCGCGGCGAGCGTCAGTGCGTAGGCGCTTGCAGCAGGCTGCCAGCGCATGCGGCAGTCCCAGCCAATCCGCTGCGCCAGGGTGCGTGCCGCGTCCAGTACCGGCTCCACCTGCTGCAAGTACCGGCCGCGCTGGGACATGGGGTCCACGGGCGTAAAGAGCGCGAAGGAGGCGAGGCCGTTGTCGTCCAGTAGCGCCTGGATGATGGACTGCACGGCCACGCCCACCGTGTCGTTGCCGTATTCGCGCTCCACCTCGATGAAGGTGTCCTGCAGCAGCCCGCCCAAGTCCCGGCCCACGACGCGCAGCTCATCGGGCCCTGCGTCCACCTCGTCGATGCGGCCCCGGAAGACCTCGAAGTAGTCCGCCTCTTTCGGCGCGGTGGCGAGCGGCGCGAGGCCCAGCTCCACGCGGAAGTAGGCGCCCTCCACCAGCAGCGGCGCGAAAGTGCCCGCGTTGGACGTGTTGGCGAGGGACTGCACCACCAGGGGCGAAAGGGAGAGACGTGCTCCAGCGGCGCCGCTGCGCACCAGCGACACCTCCGCTTCGGCCACGGGCGCGTCCAGCTTGTCGTTGACTCGCACGCCCAGCACCCAGTCGAAGCCCAGAAGGACATGCAGGCCGCGCCACTCCCCTGCCGCGTCGCGTACCCAGACGCGCGGGTGGGTGGAGTAGCCGGAAGGGCTGCCCAGCAGGGCCGCCTGGAAGGAAGAGAGGGGCCTCATGCGTCAGCGCTCCTGCAACTCGAAGTCGAACTCCTGCCCGAGGACGAGCACGCCGCCCTCCCACCACTGCACCGCGCGTCCTGTTCCCACCCGGCCCAGCACGGGAAGCGGCTCGTAAAGGGCAGCGCCCGAGGCCCGGTGGTACGGGTACGGCGCGCCGAAGGACTCGCCGGCAGCGAACCAGGGGGCCACCCACGACGCGGGCGCCACCCACGGCAGCACCACCAGCTCGTCCACCAGCAACTCGCCCGCTGCCGCTGCGTTGCTGAGCGTCACCGCGCCCAAGGGAAGCTGGCCCGTGCCATCCACGGCGAGGAAGCCGTCCGCGTGGGGGCTGGCACCCGGCACGCCGTTGACGCTGAGGCCCACGCCCGCGCGGTGGACGTGGTGGCGCCACCTGTCCTTTGTCCCCTGGCGCTTCCACCAGTACGCCACCGTCCACTTCGCCCCGAGGCCCGTGGAGAAGGTGACCCTCGCTCCCGCCTCTATGAGCATGCACCCGCCGAAGCGCCCCGTGGCTTCCACCGCCCACACGTTGCCCACCATGCCGCTCGGCGAGAGGAAGGCCTGGCTACGCAGCCCGTCCTCGAAGTTCCACACCTGGCCCTCGCCCTTGAGGAGCCCCCGGTACGCGCGGGCCTCTTCCTGCGTCAGCGGGCCCGTGTTGCCCCCCAGGGTGAAGACTTCACGCCGCTCGCTGCTGCGCAGCCAGCCGGAGAAGGCGCGGCGGTGCTCGCCCAGCAGCGTCGGTGTGTACGTGAGGCCTCGCTCCGCTGAAACGGGCAAGGGGATTCCAGAAAGAGCCAGAGCAGCCGGCATGGGATTCCTCAAGAGTCGGAGAAGCGCGCCGTGAGGCGCACGCGGCTGCCAGCAACGCGGATGCTCGCGCGCTGCTGGCGCAGCGACTCGTCCCGCCGCGTGGCTTCCATGGCGGCGTCGATGTCGTAGCCGGTGATGTTATAGGTGACGGGCGCGGCCATGGCAGAGACGTTGCCCGTCTCCGGCGCACGCACCTGACCTCCTCCGCTGAAGCCAGGAGGCAAGTAGCTGCCGAGCCATCCCGGCACCGCAGGCGTCGCGGGCACCTGCCCCGAGAGGAGCTGCTGAATGGCGGGCGGGAACATGCCGAGGAGCCATCCCGGCACCGGCCCGTTGGGCGAGGACGGGCCGTCCTCCTCCAGCTCCCCGGCGTCAGGCGCCTCGGGCGTGGGCTTTGGTTTGGGCGGCACCGTGGGGCCGTCCTGCGTGTCCTCGGACTCGAAGCGGCGCAGCGCCACCTTCCACGCGGCCGGCACGTTGGTGAGAGCCGCCGTGGCGCGGGCCACCGCTTCCGTGTGCTCCTCCACCTGCGCGGTTTCCTCGGCACGTGCCTTCGCCGAGTCCCACGTCGTGTCCTCCAGCACCTGGAGGGAGTCGTCCATGCTGTCGGTGTCCACCTTCAGCTTGTTGAGCGAGCGCGCGAACTTCTTCAGCCCGTCAAAGCCCGTCCAGTCGATGAGGCTGGAGATGGCACGGATGACGGTTTGCACCGCGCCGATGACGGCATTCCAGACTTCGCTGATGGCCTTCGCGATGGTGAGGACGACGCTGCCAACGAACTTCAGCGCCGTGAAAAGGGCCTTCATGATGGGCCCGCCCAGGATGCTGAGCGGCTGCTGAATCAGCAGGAAGGTGCGGCCCAGCACCTCGAAGAGGGGCGCCAGGCCCTTCAGGATGTCGCCCAGCACCACCAGCGGCGGCACCAGCGGTTCAATCGCCTCCCCCAGCATCTCGAAGACGGGCGTGAGGGCAGAGAGGACGCCATCCACCACCATCGTCACGGCGTTGAGCAGGGGCTGGAGCGGCTCCAGCAGCGTGCCCAGCGAGTCGGCCACCTTCTGGATGAGCGTGTTGACGGACTCGATGACGCCCTTGAAGCCCTCGGACTGCATGAGCAGTTCGCCCACCACGGCGATGATGGCGCCGTAGACACCACCCGCCTCCATGCCCTGGACGCCCGCGTTGATGAGGTCGCCCAGCTGGCCCAGGCCGCCGATGAAGCGGTCCACCAGCGACTCCCTCGCGGCGTCCATGGCGGCTTCCGCTTCAGCGGCGAGGTTCTCCGCCTCCAGGCGCATCTCGTGGAAGGCAGCGGCGCCAGCGGCCTCCTCCGCGCGGATGCTGGCCAGGTACTCCTTGCGCGACTCCTCGTTGGCCTGGGCCTGGAGCTTCGCCATGGCGGCCTGCTCCGCCGCCTCCTGCTTCTGGGCGGCCTCCAGGGCGGCCTTGTCCGTGGGCTTGCGGATGCGCGCCTTGCCCTGTGCCCCGCCCCCACCCGCTAGCTTCGCCAGGAGGGCCTGGATCTGCGACGTGACGCCCTCCAGGTTGAGGGCACGGGCGAGGTCCGCGCCGAGGCGCTTCGCGCCCACCGCGCTGGTACGCAGACCGTAGGCGACGCTCTCCTCCAGCTCGCGTCCCGCGCCGGCCACGGCGTCACCCACCGCCACCGCTGTCTGCTGCGCACCGTCCCAAAGCACCTGGGCGCCCTGCCCCAGCGTCTCCAGCAACTCCCGGCCCGTGACGGTGGACACCTGCCGGAAGGTGGCTGCCAGCTCCGGGAAGCCCGCCTGTCGTGCCACGGGCTCAAGGAGACGGGAGACGCCACGCACCAGGGCCGCGACGCGGTCCAGGACGGACAGGGCCGCCCCCTTCACGAAGTCGCCCAGCGCCAGGAAGGCGTGGGAGAAGCCGTCCGCGATGCGGCCTGCCCACTTGGCCAGCTGGTCGCCGATGTCCCGGAAGAAGTCCGCGAGGCCCGTGCTGCTGTCCTCCCAGGCGGCGTAGACGCTGCCCGCCAACAGCACCAGGGCCGCTACGGCGGCGGCCACCGCAGCGAGCGGCACCAGCAGGCTGCCGGTGGACAGGGCCAGGCGCCCCAGGCTGCCGGTGACGGATGGCGTACTCGCCACCATGCCGCCCATGGAGGCCGTCACCTTGTCCATGGAGGCCGCCAGGGAGGCCAGGGCCACGGACTTGTTGAGCAGGCGCAGCACCTTCACCAGCCCGCCAGCGCCAATGGCCACGGCCTCCACCACGCCCGCCACTTTCCCCAGCGCCCCAGCAGCGAGGCCCGCCCCAGCGACCCACACCAGCACGTCCGAGGCGGCGGCCTTCACCTCGGGAGACAGGGACTGGAAGCTCGCGACCACGCGCTCGACGCCGTCCGTGACGTGCTGCACCACCGGCAGGAAGGCGTCGCCCACGTCCGCCGCCAGCGTGTAGAGGAGTGCTGTCATCCGCTCCGTTTCGCGTTCCATGGCTGCGTTGGACTTGGACGCCGCCGCAACGGCACCGGCAATCCCCGCCGCCACCGCCGCGCCAATCTCACCCAGGCCCTTGGATTTCTCCTTCACCTGCTTGGCGGCCTTCTCGACGGCATCCACCACCTTGCCGAGGTTGGACAGCGCCTCGCCCACAGAGGCCGTCACCGCCACATACAGGTCGCCTACGCGCAGGCCTCCGGCCATGCCTCACCCCTTTGGACGCTTCCTGAAAACCGTTGTCGTCGTCATCGGGCCGGTATGAGAGGCGGGGCCCGGAGCGCGCATTCCGCGCACCTCCTCGGCCTCCAGGGCGCAGTGGGCCAGGAGGTGGACGACGTCCTCCCATGCCCAGCTACGCACTTCCTCGGGCGACTGGCCCGTCAGCTTCACCACCGCGTGCAGCGCCCTCAGCTCGGGGTGGTGCCGGAGTTTCCCTTCGCTTCCTCCAGCGTCGGTCCAGCGAAGGCCCGGGCCAGGTCGTCCTGAATCTCCTCCAGCCAGGGCTCGCGCTTCACCTGGCCGACCTCCGACTCGTCGAAGACGCGGATGGCGGTGTCCGGGTGGTAGAGGCAGAGGACGGCGATGCGGGCGATCATCGCCATCCCCGCGAACTCATCCACGGGCTTCCGGTCCGGCCCCAGTTCCTTGGCGGCCTTCGCGGCGGCGAGCAACTCAAGCTTCTCGCCCAGGGGCGGTTGGCAGATGTCGTAGTCGGCGCCGTCCAGCGCGACGCGCTTGTGCAGCTTGCGGCGGGTGCCGAGGGGCTTTCGGAGCGTGGTGGGTGCGGTCATGGTGAGGCCTCGGGTGTGAAGTGGGAAAGCAGGCGGCTACACCGCGATGGGCGCGCCCTGGCCGGCAAGGGTGGCTGAGAAGGTGACGACGTCCGTGGAACTGCGGCCCTCCTCGTAGGACGTCACCTTCACCGGGTAGCGGAAGCCTTGCGTGCCCATGGGGGCCGTCTCGTCCTCCACGATGGTGAAGAAGACGGTGGCGTCGGTCTCGAAGGCGTCACGCAGCACTTGTTGGGGCGCGCTGCCCTTGAAGACGTGGCCGGAGAGCGGAATGGAGAAGGACTTCCAGGTGCCCTTTGTGCGCTTGTACCCGTCACCGCCGAAGTAGTTGGCGTCCACGGTGTCCTTCGCGCGGTTGACGGGCGCCTCCAGCACGCCGTCCAGCGCGTCCGCTTCCACGGGCGCGGTGTCGGTGGCGCGGATGTAGAGCTTGTCGAAGAAGGCCTCTCGGGGTTCGGGCATGGTGGTGGTTCCAGTCAGTGGGAGGGAAAGCGCTGCGCCAGGAAGTCCTTCAGGACGGCAGCAACGCGGCGACGAGCGCTGCCCCGAGCGCGACGGAAGGACTTGCGAAGAAAGTGCGGCGGCGGATTGAAAAGCTGCGCGCCCCAGTGCCAGCCTTCATGAATGGGGCCGGCGGCCGGGTGCACGTAGCCTGCCGTCCACGTCGTGGAGAGGCGCTGGCTCAGGTTGTGGAGGGGGCCGCTCAAGAAGGCGCTATCGCGCAGGTGGCCCTCGCCCACTGGCACGAGGAAGAGGGAGTAATCCAGCGCGAGGCGGGCAATGTCCCGGCAGGGCGCATCCAGCGCACGCAGCACTTTGGCGGGAGAGCGGCGCAGGCGCTCCAGCCTCACCACATCAACTCTGAGTCGGACGGGCATCTACTACTTCTATGGGGGTGCTCTCCGCAACTGGCGCATCAGTGAGCCCCAAGCAACAAGGCAGCTTTAACTTCCCGTTATAATGGGGGTGTACGAGCGGACACTGAACCTACGAGACTGACCACAAATGCCAACCTCACACCCCTACTCACCTGATCACCCAATTACAAGTCACAAAGAAGACAAACTAAATCGTTCTCCCTTCGCCCAGCGAATAGCGGACACCATTGCCGAAAGGCTCGATCCAAGCCCGCTGGTCATTGGACTAAACGGCGTCTGGGGTGACGGAAAAACATCGACGCTCCAACTGATCGAAGAACGCCTCTCAACAAGAGGCGATGTAATCTGCGTCAAATTCAACCCCTGGTATTTCGAAAATGAGGAAAAGCTTCTTCGAGGCTTTTTCTCCAACCTCTCAACGGCTCTCGGCAAGTCACTCAGCACCCGGAAAGAGGCCGCAGGAGAAATCATAAGCAAGTACAGCTGGATATTATCGTTCGCATCAACAACACTGACGCTAGACAAGGACACATCAATACAGTCAAATCCCGGAGAAGCAGCCAAGCAACTAGGCCAGCAACTGTCCACAGTGGAACTACCGGCGCTAAGAAGCAGACTGGAGTCAATCCTTCGTGAAGAAGGGAAACGGATTGTCGTCTTCATCGACGACATCGATCGCCTCGATCGCAGCGAAATCCAGTCAATCTTCAGACTCGTCAAGCTCTCGGCCGGGTTTGAAAGAACAACATACCTTCTCGCATTCGATGAAGCCATCGTCTCGGCTTCGCTTGGAGAAAGATACGCCCAAGGCGGAGCACAAGCCGGCCGCGACTTCCTCGACAAGATAATTCAAGTCCCACTTCGACTCCCACCAGCAGACAAGCTCTCACTGAGGGATATCATTTTCTCGGGGATCAATGAAGCAATTGAATTGGCAGGAATAGAAGACATCAAGGACGAAGATATCCAATCCTTCCATATCGCTTTTCGTGAAGGACTTGAGCCCCACATTACAACCCCCCGCAAAGCAAACTTATTCAAGAACACACTGTCCTTCGCCCTCCCTATACTTAAAGGCGAAGTACATCCGATCGATCAAATATTAATCGAAGGCATCCGCATCTTCCTTCCAGGCCTCTATTCAGCAATCCTAGAAAACGAAAGCTCTTTCCTCGACAGTTCAGAGCGGCGCTCCAGGGAAGACGCACACAAGAAGCGCCTGCTTGAGATCATCAACAATGCACTCCCATCAATAAACGAAGCAGGTCGCGAAAAGATAAGGCGTGGCCTCTTGGAAAGAATTTTCCCCCAACTTCAATCGGTTTTCGGCAACATCTTCTGGGGAGACAGCAGGCAAGATGCCTGGGAAAAAGAGCAGCGGATATGCTCTCGGCAGTACTTTCATCGATACTTCTCATACGCAATTCCAAGTGGAGACGTGTCAGACAGATTCATATCAAATATCATAAAAATTGCAGGAAAACAGCCGGCCGACACCATAAGCAAGTCCATGCTTGAACTGGGCGCCCGAGGAGCCGACCGCCTAATTGACAAGCTAAACTCAGTCGTAGACGAACTGGACGAAGTCGAAGCCCTAAATATCGCAGAGGCGGTCGCCCAATGTGGATCCGTGTTGGCCAGCCAAAACACAGCCCACCATCCGCTCTCCACTGCCTCGCAAGCCGGGATTCTTGTCTACAACCTCCTAAAGAAATCCCCCAATGGCAACCGACGAAAGATCGCAGCCCAAAAAGTATTGCGAACCGCAGAGCCAATCATATTTGCGGTCGAATGCTTTCGATGGATAAGCCACAACAGCGAAACGCCTCTGGAAGATCGAATTCTTGATGACGCCGGACTATCCGAATCCGGCAAGATTGTCGCAGAACGAATAAGCAACGAGGCCAAGGGCGATAAACTTTGGATAAAATACCCAAACCATACGGGCTCGCTCTTCTTCTTCTGGAAGACCTACGGAAATCCCGAAGAGCCAACGCTACACCTGCGAGAACACTTCAAGGCAGACCACAAAAGAGCCACCGAGTTTATTCAGGCCTATATGCCAACAGCATTTCTGATCATGTCCGGAATACTAAGAAAATCAGAACTCAACCTGAATGCCTATAAATCCATCAAGAGCGTCTTTGACCCGGACGAACTAATCTATTTCCTTAAAATGACGCACGGGGCTGATATCGATCACTCCTCCACATCAAGAGCATCCGAGTCTCCAGAAAGGAGTGCTGCAGTTCAATTCGTCCGTATTCACAAAGCAGCGGCCACAGGTGCCGAAGACAACGACGAGGACGCAGATGAGACTGAAACTTGAGGGCCATGTAAATCCAATCCACAAATGCTTAAATATTAACCATGACGAAGAATCCAATTATCACATTAAACACCCAACAATGCCGGTCTGCGCCATCTGTCCCCAAATAGGCCGGTGCGCTTCCCTCCGCGCGTACAACAGAGCAAGAGGCGAGTGCCTCCAGGTGGAGGGCACTAAAGACAGCCTGAGCGAGTCGCTGCCCGCCCTCGAAGTCCTCCCGTGCTGAACGCACTCGCACCTGACAGCCTGGCGCAATGTACGCCGCGCGGCGCAGCCCCATGTACGCCTGTGGTCCCGCGCCGCCTGTCGCCAACAGGGCCACGGCCCGGTCCGGCACTTCGCCGTCGGCCTCAGGCATCGGAGCCGTGAAAAGGTTTGCACTTGTAGCTGGAGCGCGCATCAACCCTATGCCTGCTGCCTCCAATACATCCGCGAGTTCCAAAGCGATGTCACGCATCAGAACCACACCTTACGGAAACGCACCGCACCCGATCCGTCCACTGACTCGTCCACGGCTACGGGGCGCCGCGCACGGTTGAAGTCCGCGACGTCCTCACCCGGCAACCAGACACGGTGCTGTAGGGTGACTGGCGCGTCCGTGTAGACAACATGCGCAGCTAGGTGCTCGTTACCATTGGCGTCGCGGATGAGACGCCGGAATGGCTGCACGCGCGCCCGCGTCGTCAATTGGGGCCCGAGCGTCGGCTTGCCGTAGGCGTCTCGTCCCGTCAGAACGGCATAGGTGATCAACTGACGGAAGGTGTCCGAAGGTGAGGCCATCAGATCACCCGGTGAATGACGTAGGGCGCGAGCAACGCCTGCGCGACACCAGGGATAGGACTCTTGCCCTCAGCCTTCGCGGCAAAGTAGCTCACCGACCAATCCCCGATGGACTCGCTGGCGACCATCGCGTCCACACCGCGCGAGCGGTACAGCTGCACTGCCGTGAGAACGGTGGCCTCCTG
The DNA here is from genome assembly GCF_003668935.1 of Corallococcus sp. AB032C. Classification (NCBI taxonomy): domain Bacteria; kingdom Pseudomonadati; phylum Myxococcota; class Myxococcia; order Myxococcales; family Myxococcaceae; genus Corallococcus; species Corallococcus sp. AB032C. The sequence goes on from NZ_RAWP01000027.1 coordinate 90,512, forward strand.
CACGTCCTCCGGCAACGTCACCACGCGCGACGCATCCAGGGCCCGCTGCCCCGGCGTCACGAAGCCTCCGTCGTAGACGACGCGGATGCCCTCCTCGCTGCCCTGGAAGCTGTCTACCACCTCCACCACCAGCCCTCCCGAGCGCGCCGTCTCCCGCCAAGCTCCGCGCCTGCGGTACAGCATGCCGGCGTCCGCCAGCTTCCCAAGGCTCTCGTACTCCTCAGCCGGAACGAAGGCACCGCCCTCCCAGACGCCCACCACCAGGACAACGGGCGGGCGCTCCAGCAGCAGCAATGGGCGCCCGTAGCCAGCCGGGTATTCCACGAGCCCCTGGCCGTGCTCGAAGACCCGGCCGCAGTAGCCAGCAACGGCCCGGCTCGCCGCCGTGACGAGCGACTCCAGACGCGGCGTCACCGCTACGCCCAGGTCATCCGCCACGGTGGCAGCCAGGCACAGGTCAGCAGGATGCGCCATGGCGTCACACCGGCAGCGTCATGGCGCCGCCGAAGACGATGAAGGCGCACGCCTGGAGGCTGGGCGAAGTCCCGCCCGTCAGCGTCGTGGCCTCCGCAACGCGGATGAACCGCTTCGCCGCGCCGAGGTCCACGTCCTTCTCCGCGAAGGTGTTCGCCGCAGCCAGTTGCACGGAGGCCGAACCCGGTCCGGCCGGCACGAAGTCCGTCCAGGCGTCATCCGCTCCATTGTCGCTGGAGTGCTGGAGTTTCACCTCGTAGCCCTGCGCGGTGGGGCTGCCCGTTACCGCTCCCGTGGCCGCAACGAGGACGCAGCTCTCCCCCAGGACGAGCCGATCATAGCCCTGCCCCTGGCGAGTTCCGGCAGGCGTCGCGGCGGGCGGCGTGCCCAGGCGAGCGGCGATGAAGGTGCCAATCTGACTGATGTGCGGTGCGCTCATAGTGTCCTTTCGTGGGGCGTCGCCCCGTCAGTTGCTGCCCCAGCTCAGGTCCTTCACCACGACGCCGGACTGCCGGTGGCGCATGGCCAAGTCATGCTTGGTGATGGCACGCAGCACCGTCTGGTCCGTGGAGATGCCGGACACCAGATGCCCGCCGCGCGTGAAGGCTCCGTTGGGGAAGACTTCGATTTCCAGCGCCATGGACTCGCCGATGAGAACCTCGGCCATGTCTACGAGATACAGCTCCGAGCAGTTCTTGCCCGAGCCCAGCGTCTCCGGAATCTGGTTGGTGACGAAGAAGGGCACGTTGCGCAGCGTGCCGCGCTCCACCATCTCCCGCTCCAGGGCGTTGGTGCCCTCTCCGCCAGGACCCGGAGCATCGAGAATGGCCGTCTCCGCGTTGGGGGACATCAGCCACACCGGCTGCACCATGGGCACGTTGGCCTTCTTCAGCTTCTTCTTCGCCTTGTTCAGCTCCTTCTTCATCTCGCCCAACGTGGGCGCGCCCGCCGTGGCCACCGTCTCCGCGTAGACGTGGGCCGCGTCCACCTGGTTGCGGATGCCGCGCGGCTCCAGCTGCGTGCCGCTGCCTCGCAGGAAGGCCATGTCCTCCCGCAGAGCCATGACGTTCAGCAGGTCGTTGCGGATGAACTCCTCGGCGTTGATGGACGCGTTGCGGATGAGGTCGTTGGGCACTGCCGTCAGCGCCGTGAGCTTCTTCTCGGACAGGGACACCGTGTCCGTGCCCGGCTCCGACTCCTGGATGGTGCTCGTCTCGCCGCCGTAGAAGGCCGTGCCCGTGCTGGACTGCCGGTCGAAGGTGAGCGAGGCCCCGATGGGGATGACGCGGGCGCCGGCCTGTCGCACCACGGCCTTGTGGCGCAGCAGCTCGATGAACTCGGAGGCGAACTGGGGATGCACCAGGGAGCCCATGCCCGAGTAGTTGCCCTGGGAGAGGGCCTTGCTCACCACCTCGTCGCCCCAGCCCTTCAGCACGTCCACCACGTTGCGCCCTTCCATGCGCGCGACGGCCTTCGCCTTCACGAAGCGGATGAGGTTGAGGCCCGTGCCCTCCGTCATGTGCTTGCCGGTAATGGGCGAGCGGCGCGGTTCCTCGGGCGCGGTCTCGGCCGCCTTGGAGCCCAGCAGGGCCGCATAGCTGTCGCGGTGCCCCTTGGACTGCTCCACCAGTTGCGCGGCCACCAGCGGGCCCAGCGACTTCGCCATCTCCTGCATCTGCTCGGGGGTCATGCCTTCTCCTGGAGGTGCTGAAACAGGGCCCGCGCCGTGTGAGCGGCAAGGGCGTGGGTGTCGGACTCGGAAAGGGAGGGAGGTGCGGCGGGCGGCGTGGCCTTGCGCTTCTTCCGCGACGTGCGGCCCAGCGCCTTCACCACCGCGTCCGCGATGTCGCGAATGAGGGCGGCGCGCTCGTCGGAGTGCTTCTTCAGCCGCACCGCGCGCTGGTTGCCGGGAATCGTGACGACGGAGATTTCGAGAAGCTCCTGCTCGTCGCAGTCGTAACCGCCGCGCTCATTCTCGTGGTAGCGCAGCATGCGGTAGCGCACGCTCACCGCGTTAAGGATGCCCTTCTCCACCTTGGACTCGACGCGTCGGGCAAACTCATCGTCTTGGTCGAACTCGATGTCCACCAAGAGTGCGTCGCCCTGCACGTAGGCGCGGCCCTTGCCGATGGGCAGGACGTCCGTGCGGCCCGCGCCGAACAGCCCGCCAGAGCTATCGTCGTGCATGTAGAGGACGACGGGATTGGCGGCGTATGCATCGAGCCGCCAGCCCTGGATGGACAGCCGGTCATTGTAGCGGTCGAAGTCGGCGTCGTTCGCACGGAAGGTGAAGACCTTTGGCTGGCCCTCAACAGGTGACGGCGCATCCTGCTGAGCGACAAGGCGACGAGTTCTTGAAAGAGGTGCAGGCATTCACCTTTTCAATGGGGGCAGTATTAGAACTCCCCAAGAGCAAGCCCAATCCCCCCAGACAACGAGCCCGCTGGAAGCAGCCCTTCGCCAATACCACTGGTATATTGGCGCCCCAACACAACACAGGGTCAATCCAACCCCACCGCAAACATCACTTACGCAGATTATGTATCCATGCTTCTCGCCATTACTAGGCCTGATTGACTTTCGTACGTCGCTCTTATTTCATCGAGCAATGACCAGACCGACCGCTCTGATCCTCACTGCGTCACTGCTAACCAGCGCATGCTTCGGGCATATTCCTCCTGAAGGCACTCAAGTGACGATGCCTCCCACAGAGACAACTCCACCGTCACGCGCCAAACAAGAGGTTGCTGCTCCCCCCGCGACAGGCAATAAGGCAGTCGACGAGGCACAGGCTTTTGTTTCGGACGCCTTCAACCATTGCGATAATGTCACCCTCAACACTGCATACCAGCAACTACTGATCACGAAGATTGCAACAAGAAGGAAAAACCTTGGACTTCTTGCAACAACAATAGTTGGCGTCGCCGGCAGCATTGTTACCGCAGCCCTCCTTGGATCCAAGGCAGCCAGCGACGGGAATTCAGAGAAGGCCACCATTGTCGGGGCAAGCTCAGCAGGCGCGACAGCAATCACAGGCGTAGTCTCTATCTTTATCGTTGGCAGCGGAGCAGACGATCGCGTCAAGCAGATGTCAGACAACAAAAACCGAATCGACCAGGAGGTCGACGACCTCTCGAACTCGTGCAAAGATATCAACGCCAACAACGCAGCCCAGTGCACACAAAAAGCTAAACGCGTTAAGAATCGCTGCGGAATCGCAGAGACTCAGCTACCCTACGAAGTCGAAAACCAGCCCTCATTCCTACCGACCAACTAGCCATTAGATGCCATCCGATTTTTAGTGTGGGCTGGCTTGGGATTATGGAGCTACTTGTCCCGGCATGGGCAACGGATAGCCCTGCCGGTTAGAGTCCGGTTCGAATCCAGCCAATGCTCGCCACTCGTCATAGCTAAAGGCCTCCGGCATGGCGCTCATGACGCGTAACTGGTGCTCGCGGTCCGCCGGCACAGGGCTGTCGTAGTCAAGAATGGCATCCGCGCCGCCGAACAGAGGCATCAGCCGCATCTGGTACTCGGTACGGAGGAACTCCATGCGCGGGAGCGTCGCCTGCTCGGCGAGGTTCTCCCGCGCCGCGAAGGCAGTCGCCTTGTTCGAGCTGGAGATGTCGCCCACGATTTCGGGCGGGACTCGAAACGTCATCCTCACGAAGTCCATGAGGAACTTCCGCAATTCCACCAACTGCATGTCGCGGAAGCTGGTGTCCAGGCGCGCGAACGTGACCCGGCCGCTGGTGAGCAGCAGCTTGCCCGCCTTGTCCGGCCCCTGATGCTCGCGGGCCAGCGACTCCTTGAAGGCCTTCGCCCCTGCGCTGTTCGCATCCGTCAGCCCCTCGATGGATGCGATGGCTGGCGGAAGCATGTTGTTCCAGAAGCTCGCCCGGAGGAACCGCGCCACGAACTCGTCCGTGTCCAGTTCGTCCCCAAGCGCGAAGGCGGGACCGACTCCTCGCCCAAGCGGATCCTCCGGGTCCAGGTTTCGCAGATGGAGCACATCCGCCGCTGGAATCTCCCGCATCACGCCGCCCACGGCGACCGTGAAGGTCCGCAGTTCACGCGGGACGTCCATCGCAGGCAGCCGAGTGACGAGGTTCGGAGGCACCGGCCAGAATCCCACCGGGAAGCCCGCCACACGTTCCAGCACCAAGAATGCCTCGCCGACCAGGTCCAAGTACACCTGCACCAGCTTTGTGACTGAGCGGCCCGTCAGGTAGTCGTTCGGGTCCGCGAGCATCCGAAGAATTGGATGGTCCGGCACCTCCTGGACTTCGCCCGCGTCCAGCATGGACTTCAACCGCATGGCGCGGACCTCGCGCGTCGCGCTGCGAAGGGCGTAGTCCTTCACCGGCTGGCCCTCCCGCGAGACGCGCCGGTACACACGCCAGTTCACCCCGGCCACAGAGTCCGCGACCACGTCCACAATCGCCCGGAGCCAGGGCATTTCGCGGTACGCCGCCAGTAGTTGCGAGGTGCCTCGGCGCGGCGGCGCCTGCTGCCAGCGCGCCAGCTCCAGCCCCGTTCCCTGTCGCGGAGGACGCGCCACCGCCGCCTTCATCCGGTCCCACAATCCCAAGACACGCCTCACAGGCAGAAGAAAGAGTCAGCGAAGACCAGCTCATGTGTGCCCCACAAAAGGGCATCGACGCGGTCATCGCGGCGGCCGTTGATGCCGCTGAATTTGGCGAGCTGCGCCTCCAGCTTCGGGAAGCTGCCCACCAGCTCGATGCGCCCGGTCTCCGCCAGGGCGCTCACCGGCTCGGCGCGCTTCGACTTCGCCTCCCGAGCACGCACCGGCTTCACGTTGACGTGGACGCCCATCTCCGAGGCCACCGTCTGGATGGTCGTCTCCACCATCTCCCCGCCTGAGTTCACCTCCGCAACCAGGGCGTCACAGCCGAAGGCCAGGTACTCTCGGATTGCGGCTGCGGCCCACTCACGCGGAGAGCCCCGGAAGCTTGCGTCCTTGAGCACCGACACGCGCTTGAGCGGCGCGCCATCCGTCCCGACAAGCGGACTGCTTCTCACGCCCTGGACCACAATGCCCGTCTCGTCCGAGCCCGTCTCGCTGGTGGGCGCTGGGTCCACGGACACGATGCGCCGGTCCAGGCCGCGCGCGTATTCGTGGGCATCCGCTTCCACCCTGCCCCACTTCGCCGAGCCAAAGATGGCGCCTGGCACGTCCATCAGCAGCCGGCCCAGGACCTCCTGCTGGCCCCAGCGCGTGTGCATGAGGGCGCGCATGGTGGCGACGGCGCTGGGCGCCAGGTTGGCGCGGTTGGCCAGCGACGAGCCCGTCCGCAGCACCACTCCCGGCCGCAGCGTCTTCGCTTCCGCATCCGCGAAGAGCAGCTCCTCCAGCTTCCGCAACGGCCTGGGTGTCCCGGTAAGCAGCAACTGAGGCGGGTGCGCGACGGTGCCGATGCGCAGCACCATGGGGAGCTGGTCCAAGGCCGCCATCTCATGCTTCCACGAGGCGGGCTCGTCGCCCCAAGCCCAGCCGCAGTTTGGGCCGCGCAGCCGGTCTGGCTTATCCGCCGAGTAGCAGATGGCATAGACACCGTTGGGCCACGTCACCCGGCGCTTGCTGGGCTCGTAGACGGGCATGAACCAGGGCGGCGACAAGGCCAGGATGCCGCTGGTGCCACGGATCATCGTGTCGCGCACGTCAGCCGCAGTGGGTCCGATGAGGGCACCGATGGACTTCGCTTCCCGGGCCTTCTGAATCACCCACCGGGCCCCGCTCCACGTCTTCCCGAAGCCCCTGCCAGCCATGATGAAGCAGGTGGAGAACGACGCCGGGGGCACCTGTTCTCGCCGCGCCCAGAAGTCCAGGTCGTGGACGAGCGTTTCCACCTCGGGATGGGTCATCCGCCCGAAGAGGCGCGCGAGGCCCTGGCGGGTGCCGGCCTGGCGCACCATGAAGGCTGCTGGGGACTCGTCTGGGGCGAGTTGCTCCAGCATCCCCGCGAAGGGCAGGCGCTCACGGCGCATCGTCGCCCCCGCTGCTGCTGGCCCCCGCCGTCGCTTCGGGAGCGTCCGGCAGCAGGCGGCCCAGCCGGTCCATCAGCAACTCGCGCAGCGCGCGCTCGTCGGCGGCCTTGTCCTCGGGCGCCACCTCCGAGACGTTGTCCCGCCTCCCGTACAACTCCGGGAAGCGCCGCGACAGGAGCCACTGCACGTGCTTCGGGTTGTGCGCGGCAGCCGCCATCAGCATTTCCGTGGCGGACTGCATGAAGCGCGCTTCCGCAGCGCTCACCGCGAGGAAAAACTCGTGGAAGCGGCCCCGTTCCTCTCCCGCACCGCGATGAATCCAGCGCGAAAGCGTGTGCTCGTTCACGCCAACGAGGCCTGCCACTGCGCGACGGAAGAGGCCGCGCTCCAGGTGGCCGCAAATCTCGGCCTGAAGTTCAGGGGTTAGCTTTGAGGGAGGTGCCATCCCTCCCTCAATGGGGGCGGGATGCGCGCAGGATTCGCTTTTCGCGCCGCACACATCGCGGCCCTGCCCATTTTTTGTTGAAGTTTTTCAAGCGTGGGGGCCCGCCGAGCAAGGCGGAAACGGGACGACCGTCCCAAATTCGGACCCGGGGGGGCCTCAAGCCATGTTCAACGTGACTGCAATCCGGGCAGAGCCGCCACGATGCGCTCGTGGCAGG
>NZ_RAWP01000278.1:0-433 GCF_003668935.1 Corallococcus sp. AB032C
GAAGGGGGCAGCGGGTGAAGATCGGTCGGCAGGAGAATAAAGCTTCCGCGATCTCAACCTCGAACGCGGACACGATCCTCGTTCGCGGTCGGGATCTGGCGCGCGAGCTGATCGGCTCAATCAACTTCACTGAGCATTTCTGGTTGCTCGTGACCGGGGCGCTTCCCACGAAAGCCCAACAGCGCGTGCTCGATGCGACGTTGATCGCCATCGCGGAGCATGGGTTGGTTCCCAGCGTGCAGGTGTCGCGCATGACACTAGCTGCAGCACCTGAAGCCTTGCAAGGTGCGGTGGCCGCGGGATTGCTCGGATGCGGCTCGGTTGTGTTGGGTTCGTCCGAGGCCGCGGGTCAGTTCTACGCCGAAATTGCTAAAAGAAGCAGCGAGAATCCGGAGGCAGCCATCCGGGCTGTCGTCAGCGAGTACCGCCAGGC
>NZ_RAWP01000279.1:0-430 GCF_003668935.1 Corallococcus sp. AB032C
GGCGAAAGCCGATGCCGAAGCCCGCCGCGAGGCCGCTCGGACCGTCAAGACTCGCGATAAGCCGGTAGAGGTTGCCAGCGTTGAGGCTGAAAAGCCGATTCCGGTCAGCCTGAAGAACAAGCCGGTTGCCGGGATGACCGCAGAACGCATCGCGGCTCAGCAAGCTGCTGCCGTGGGCGCCGATGTGGTTGTCCGCGAAGGCAACAATGGCGAACTGCGCAGCGAAGGCGCCAGTGTGACGCGTCCCAGCAATGGCGGCTTCTTCCAGGTTCTGTTCGGCGACGAGCCGACCACCTCCAGTGCCAGCATGCTGCCGGAAACCCGCGCGTTGGACGCCGTGCTTGAAACCAAGAAGAAGTTCAAGCCGAGGCCTGAGTTCGAGCCGCAGACGGTGGAGTTCTCTGGCTATCCGCGCGGCACGATCGTCATC
>NZ_RAWP01000280.1:0-427 GCF_003668935.1 Corallococcus sp. AB032C
GAGCTGGCCGCTCGGCTGAAACTGGACGGGCGCGAGGTGGAGAGCCTCCTGGGCCTGGTCCAGAGCCGCCTGGACCTCAGCCTCCACCGGCTGATGAGCTGACGCGTGCCTCGACTGCCGCGCTGATTCAGGCTGCGCATTCATCGCGGGCGATGCCATCATCCAGGGAAACCCTGGACGAAAGAGCCCTCAACGATGGCGCAGAAGAAGGCGAAGCGAGCGAACCGAGACCTGGAGAAGACGTACCCGCGCAAGGACTTCGTCGCGAAGCTGCGGCGGTTGGCCGACGCCATCGAGGAGGGCAAGGCCTTCAACATCCAGGTCGCTGGCGAGCGCCTGCGCATCCCCGCCGACGCGCTCTTCAACATCGAGCACGAGCGCGAGGGCGGCGTGGACGAGGTCGAGTTCCAGCTGCGCTGGCAGCGGG
>NZ_RAWP01000281.1:0-426 GCF_003668935.1 Corallococcus sp. AB032C
GAACTTTGGTCATTTTGCAATATGTCTTGAAACATTGCTCGTATAATGGCCTTAGGTAAAATTCCATTATGTTGGAAGAATAAAGTATCTTCTGAAGAGGTTAATGCTTTAATGACCTCTGGACTAACATGTTTTGGACCAACAATTAATGAGTTTAAAGAATGATCATATTCGTCTAAAATATCATTATTTTTATAATTAATTAGGTCATCACCAGCAAAGTGAATTACTTTATATTTAAGTGCGTCGTCACTTATAGATGAAGCTTCTTTAGTCAATTGATGAAAATATATGATGGCTGCTAACAAGATAATAATCGTAAACATTAAACCAATTAGAAAAATGGAAACGATGATATGTTTGAGTTGCTTATAATACTTTTCAAATCGAAACATTTTATCATGTTGTTGTTTCTTCATATTATCC
>NZ_RAWP01000282.1:0-422 GCF_003668935.1 Corallococcus sp. AB032C
GGTTAAAGGATTCAAAGCTTTTGTAGAGAAATTCTTGGTGTTTCAGGATCCACAGAAATATGATAAAGTTTCGGTAAGGTTTGATAATCAGATTGTCACGACACTTAATCCCCATTTTAAGGAAAACGACAGCATTATCGCTGCCAGAAAAAAAGAATTTGAAAAAACGCCGGAAATAATAAAGAAAAAAGCACTGGCACAAGCCACTGCAAACAATGCTGTGAAGCCGGAAGAAAAGAAAACCCAGACCAAACCGAAAGAGAAACCCAAGGTCACGGAAAAGAAAAATGAAGAAAACAAAAACACAGATAAAAAGAATTAATTAAATCAAATCGACATAAACAAATGGAAAATCAAGAGTATTCAGTAGGACTAGACATTGGGACAACCAAGATTGTCGCCATTGTTGGCCGCCGCAACGC
>NZ_RAWP01000283.1:0-420 GCF_003668935.1 Corallococcus sp. AB032C
CCCCGGCGCCTGCCCCACCAGCGTGGCCGTCAGCACGCCCGTGGCCTCCGGCCGGTAGGACAGCCGGACCGGGACCTCGCCCGGCGCCATGCGTGTGGGCAACCCGGACGCGGAGAACGGGGCCGCCAGCGCCGTCCACTCCACGTCCAGCGTCGTCCGGCCCGCGTTCACCACCCGGAGCTCCACCACCCGCTCCACCCGGGGGTAGCTGGCCGGGAACGTCACGGCCTCCTGGGAGACCCGCAGGAGGCTCCGGGCGCCCGTCAGCGGGGGTTCGTCCCGGCAAGCGCTTCCGAAGGCCAGGAGGGCCGCCAGGGCCATCGCCAGGGCCACCGGCCGGCCCGGCACCGACCCCGGGGACACCGTTGGAGCCTCCGGAAGGCCCTTCAGGCCCCCACTGCCCACCGTCCGCGTGCGCGC
>NZ_RAWP01000284.1:0-420 GCF_003668935.1 Corallococcus sp. AB032C
ACTCATCCAGCGGCACCGCGCGCGTCTTGCGTCCGGGGCGCTGTACCACCAGGCCTCGCGCCGCCAGCCGCCGCAGCGCCTCGCGGATGGTGCCCCGACACACCTCATAGCGGCGCGCCAGCTTCGCCTCGGAGCCGAATCGCCCACTCGGGTGAATCCGCCCCAGCGCGATATCGCGCTCGATTTGCGCCTCCACATAAGCCACGAGTCCTCGCCGTTCCATCCCCATTCCCCTTCCTCGTCCCAGCATCGCCATCCAACCACAGGGGTCTGACATGGACGTGCGGGCCCACCTGGGCCTGCTCCGGTTCGGTGGACAGGTTGACTACGCTGCCAGCCTCTTGGTTGCGGCCCTCCGCTCGTATTCCACTGGGCTGACGTAGCCCAGGGCGGAGTGGCGCCGCTTCCGGTTGTAGAACA
>NZ_RAWP01000285.1:0-416 GCF_003668935.1 Corallococcus sp. AB032C
AGCATACCCAGCGCGCGGGAGAATTTTTGCGTTAAATAGCCGGTTTCGTTACTCGACGCGGAAGCACACAGCATCCCGGTGGAGAGCCAGCGGTTAACAGTCACGCCTTCGGCGTTTTGCGCAATGTAGTTAGCATCGCGGTCTTCTTTCATCAGTTTGGCGATGCGATCAAACGCCTCTTCCCAACTGATTTGCTGCCATTTATCAGAACCTGGCGCACGGTATTCCGGAAACTTCAGACGGCTTTCGGAGTGGATGAAATCCACCAGGCCAGCGCCTTTCGGACAAAGTGCACCGCGGTTGACCGGGTGATCCGGATCGCCTTCGATATGGAAGATAGATGCTTTGGCGTTTTTTGCTCCGTCACCGAGGCTGTACATCAACAGCCCACAGCCTACGGAACAATAGGTGCAGGT
>NZ_RAWP01000286.1:0-413 GCF_003668935.1 Corallococcus sp. AB032C
CGAGCGGGGCGCGGGTGCGATTCGCGGTGGGCACTGACGTGGCGTACGTCGCGAGTCTCGTCGCGGCGCTGGGGCGGTGAGAGGGTGTTCGCGCTGCCTGCCTCGGTGCGCGTGGTGCTGGCGGTGGAGCCGGTGGACATGCGCAAGTCCATCGACGGCCTCATGGCCCTGGTGCGCGGCGCGTGGGGCGAGGACGTCTACTCGGGGCACCTCTTCGCCTTCGTCTCCAGGCGGGGCGACCGCATCAAGGTGCTGACGTGGAGTCGGGGCGGCTTCGTGCTGCTGTATGTCGTAGCTCGGCGTAACAGGTCCTCCGGAGTTCGGCGAACCCGGTCGGGGTGAGTTCGGCCAAACCGGTCCGCACCGGTTCGGCCAAACCGGTCCACTCGGGTGTCCGCCGACAGGCCACGCTG